>CAMDLP010000001.1 GCA_945901795.1 Akkermansia muciniphila
CGAGGAATTCCCCGATGACGTCTGCCTCGTCGGCATGGAAATCGTGCGGTTAGACATCCACACCGGAAAACCCTCCGGCGCGGGCGAAAACGGATTCCAAACCGCCGCGAACGGGTCGTCCCGCATGGCCCTCGCCGGCAACCGCTGAGCTTCTTTGCGCTGGCGCGGTGAAGAGATAGAGCTCCGATAGAGATGCTCTGCTCGCGCCCACGGCAGCTCCGGCTCTGCCGGATGCGGTGCGGAGCCTCTTCTTACCCCGACTTTCGCCGTTAGGTGGTTTTAGGGGCCAGGTCGTTGAATTCACGTTCATTTTTTCAAAAGGTCTCCACCACAGGCTTGGGATTTTGGATTTCGGGCGGGGGTTGTTCGGGCAGGGTGAAGCCGAGTTGGTTGAGTAGTAGATGGTGAACCTTCTCGGACTTGGTGTAGCGCTTCATCCGCGAGTCACGAAATCCGAAGGTCATTGACTCGAAATGGGTCGGAGCTCACACCGCAACTCCGATAATGCATCAGTCCTCATTTTTAAAAGTAGTCATTTGAACATGGGTGGCTGGCAGTTCTCAAAAAAAACGGACTTTGGGGACAGGCTCTAACTTAAGTAGAGCACGCTCGAATCCAAATCATTGCTCAACGCGCCGAGACCGGGCATGCTGCATCGCATGACGAGCGCGAGCGAAATTCCACCCGAGTCCTCCGCCCCGCCGCCGGAGTGCGAGGGCTGCGGGCGGGAGGCGGCGGAGGTGATCGATGGCAAGGGCTGGTGCGTGGATTGTTTCCACGAATGCGGGTCCTGCTGCTCGGGCGAGTGACACGGAGCCCGGCCTTTTCTAATCGGCCGGCTCAGCGCTTCGGGTCGAGATTCGCCGCCATTTCCTCGTCGGTCGGAGTCTTGGAGGGCACGCCGGTTTCAGGAATTTGGAAATTGGCGATCCAAGCGATGGCGTTGAGGACGACGCGGCGGTGGTCGTCCTGCTGCCAGTTCTTGTGGAAATGCCCACCGGTGAATCCGAAAGCCCTCCCCGCACCCGGCCCGGCCTTACGCTCGTAGGCCCACATCATGTGTTGGGGCTCCTTGCGCTCCAAAACCGCGGCGCGGACCGTTGGATTTCCCTCGTGAGGACCGTCCTTGCGGGACAGGGTTTCCGCCGGCGGCAAATCGCTCAGGATCGGGGTCACGCCTTCCATATTCTCGCGGAAACGCATGTGGTAATACCACTCGTCGCGCATCTGGAAATTCTGGATGCCGCGGGTGATGGCGTGCTTGGGTAGCTTGAACGAGGCGTTCCAATGCGGGTTGACCGACCAGTCGGTTTCGAAATAGCCACCGATCAGATCGAGCAGCGCGTTGCCGGGTTCGCCCTTGGGGATTTCCACCGCGTAATGGATGCAGCCGATGCCGACGCCGGATTCCGCCATTTTTTTCAAATCCGCGAGCTGGTTGATGGCCGGGTGTCCGCCGCCGCCATCCGAGTAAATGACCACCGCCGAGGCACCGTCGAAGACCGACTTGTCCTGCGGCCAGCCGTTGGTGGTGACCACCGCCTCGATCGGCAGGCCGCTTCGGTTCAACTGGTCGGCGAGCAGCATGCAGCCGGCGCGGTGCTCGTGCTGGCCGGGTCCGTGGCTTGGCTTGCCGGCGACAAAGACGATCTTCTTTTTCGGAATGGCGGCGGCTTTCGGCTCACCGCGGGAGGCGGTCATCATCACGGCGACGATGCCCAGAACGCAGACGATGGGAAACAGGACGGGACGTGGGATTTTTGAAATGGCGCGCATGGCTTGATGGATCATTGAAAAAGAGACTACGCCGCGAGCCGGAAGATATTACAAGCGGAACACCGCATCTCGTTAAAAATCGGGCCTCGCGGATCGACCGCCTTGGGAAGTCCGCTCACCCTTGCTGGGCGCGCAGCGTTTCCAGATAGCCTTCGAGCGCGGTGAGGAAAAGCTGCCGCGCTTGCGGGTTCCGCGAGGTTTTCATCGTTACCGTGAACCCGGCAAACGCGGACACGAACATCTCGGCCTCCGCCTCGGGATAGATCGCCGGGTAGATCCAGCCCGCCGCCTTCCCGCGCTCGAAAAACCCGCTGAGAGCGGCGCGCCACGCGCCGAAAACCCCTTCCAGCGCCGCACCCAGAACCTCGTCCCGCCCGGCGGTCTCGGCAGCGACCGCGACAAGCGCCGAGGTTGCATCGTCGGCCCGAAGCTCCTTGCAGCGAAGCCGACAAATCTCCCGCAGCGCGTCGAGCGAGGCGGCGCTTTCCAGCGGGGCGATCCAAAGCCGGTCCATCCCCGTGCCCAGCCGCTCGCTGATCCAGGCGATGGCGAGCGCCCGCTTGTCTGGAAAATGGTGGAACAGCGCGCCTTTGGTCAACTCCGCCCGGGCGACGATGCCGCCGATGCCGGTGGCGCAATAGCCGTGGCGCGAAAACTCCGTGTCCGCCGCGTCGAGAATCGCTTGCCGGGTTTGCGCGGGCTGCTTTTTACGTTGCTTCATGAAAAAGCCATACCAACCAAGTGGTATGCATTCAAGCAAAGATTGCCGGATTTTTCAAGAAGCGGCTCAATAGCCGTCCGCGATGCGCGAGACCAGGGCGAGGCCGGCACGCTGACACGCGTCGGGCAGCGCGTTGTTGCGGGCGGTCTGGAGATTGGACGCCGCGAAAAACTCGCTGGTTCCTGCGGAATCTCCCGAGGCGAGAACCTTGGTCGGGTCCTTCGCATCGACGAGCGTCCAACGAATCACCACGATGTTTCCGAGATCTTCCGGCCGCAGCACATCGAACCTGCTGCCACGGAGATTCCGGTAGGTGATGCTTTTGAGATCGCCCTGGAGAATGGCGTCCGCCTTGTCGGATTGAGCGATCCGATAGGTGCCGTCCTGCACGATAGCCTCGGCCACAGCGGAGGTGGCGACCGCCTCGGCGCGGGGAAACAAGGTGGAGTTGGTAAACATCGGCACGGCGATGGTTTTCACCCGCGCCAGGGACTTCGGCTTGATCTCGCCAAGATGATAGCCGCCGCAGGAGACCAGCAGCAGGGCGAGGGCGAGCAGGGAGGGGAATTTCATGGTTCCGGGGATGGTGTGGACCTTATTCACCGAGCTCCTTGAGCCGGGCGCGGGCCTTGTCGTAATAGGGGCCGGACTTCGCGCGGCTCATGATGTCGCGGTAATAGACCTTGGCGGATTCGGTCTTGCCGGTTTTTTGATAGAACTCGGCGACGTCGTAGGAGCGCTGGAGGTCCCGGCCGCCGAGACTGTCGATCAGCCTGCGAGCCTCGGCGTTGCGGGAGTGGCCGGGATATTGGATGAGGTAGTCGTTGAAGGACTCGCGGGCGAGATCGAGGTTGGCCTGGTTCTGGTTCCCGCGGTCCGCCTCTGCGGTTAGAATCACGCCGACCCGAAACAACGCCTCGGGAGCTTGGGCGCTTCCGGGCTGGTCACGGACGAGCCTGCGGTAGGCGGCGATCGCTTCCTTGGACTTTTTCTTGGTCTCGTAGAGTTGGCCGATGGTGAACTGCGCCTTGGCGGCGGTGGCGGACTTCGGCGCGTTGTCGCGGACCTTCCCGAGCATTTCGACGGTCTTATCCAGCGACAGCTTGGTTTTAATCCCCATCATGCTGGATTTCACATCGCCGTCCGCGGCGGACTGCGCCATCGCGGCCTGGCGGTTGAGGGCGGTGGTGTAGAGGCCGCTGCCTTGGAAGCGTTCGAGAAATTGATCGTAAGCCTTGAAGGATTTCACGATCTCACCCTTTTGCTCCAGCAGCTCGGCCTGACGGAAACGGGCCTGCGGGGCGGACGGCGCGAACGGGAAACGCGTCGCGGTCTGATCGTAGAGCTTGATCGCCTTGCCGCTGTCGCCCGCGTCATCGGCCCGTTTCGCCTTTTGATAGAGCGACTCACCCTCGCTGGCGGCGGCCTGGGTGTTTCCCGCCATGATCGGCATGTCCGAGTCGGAGCCGCAAGAAGAGAGGAGGAAAGCGGAGGCCGAAAGCAGCGCGCAGGCAATGAGCCGGTGAGTCATGGCGCGGAGCATAGGAGGCCGATGGGGCTGGGAAAGCGCAAAATGGCTTACCTCCCAAGTTCCGCCGCCCGCTCCGCCGCCGCGCCGACCGCCTCGATCAGCGCCGAGCGCAAACCGTGACTTTCGAGCACCGCCAGCCCGGCGATCGTGGTGCCTCCGGGCGAGGTCACCATGTCCTTGAGCACGGCGGGATGTTCGCCGGTTTCCAGCACCATCGCCGCGGATCCGAGAACCGTCTGGGCGGCGAGACGCAGCGCGTCCGCACGGGGAATCCCGGCACGCACGCCGCCATCGGCCATGGCTTCGATGACCAGGTAAATATAAGCCGGCCCGCTGCCGGAAAGCCCGGTGACCGCGTCCATCAGCCGCTCCGGCACCACGATCGCCAGCCCGACCGCACCGAGCAGCGCCTGCGCGGTCGCGGCATCGGCGGGAGTCGCACGACTGCCGAGGCAATATCCGGCGGCACCGTGGCCGACGAGCGCCGGGGTGTTAGGCATGGCGCGGATGATCCGGAAATTTTCCGAAACCGCCGACTCCAACGCGCCAAGCGTCACGCCCGCGGCGATGGAAATCACCAACCGCGGCGCGCCGGCGGCCATCGCCGCGGCATCCGTTAGGGCGGCGACGACCTCCAGCGGCTTGGTGCAAAGCAGGATCACCTCGCAGCCCGCCAGTTCGTTGATGCTGGCGGTGACCGTGGCACCGGTGGCTTCCGCGAAGGATTCGCGGGATTTTTCGTAAGGATCGCAGCCGACCACATCCGCGGCCGCGACGACTCCCGCACGGATCGCGCCTTGAATCAGCGCCGTCCCCATTTTTCCGCATCCAATAACTCCAAGCTTCATGGCCGGAGACTAAGCCGACCGCGACGGTGCACGCCAGCGTCATTTTGCTTGGAGGCGCGGGCGGCGCATGGCCATCTTCCGGGCATGACAAAACGGTTGATCGCGGCGCTGTCGTTCATTTACGCCTTTGCGGCATGCGAGGAGGCGAAGAAGAAAGCCGCCCCCAAGGCGCCGGTGAAAACCGAGATCGCGATGCCTGCCAGCGAGGCTGACAAACCCCAGGCGGCCATCGCGCCACCGGATGCGGGGCAAATCCCGCCGCCCCCGAAAGACCCGGACGTGGAAGCAGCCATTCCCGATTCCGTCAAAGCCCTCGACGAACCCGCGATCACGAATTTCCCCGGAGGAATCCAAATGGCGGTGACCGCGGCCACCGAAAAAGCCCAGGCCCACGTCAACCAGGGCCTCAACCACCTGCACGGCGGATGGGAATTCGAGGCGAGCCGCCACTTCGCCGCCGCGATGCGCGAGGACCCGGACTGCCTGCTCGCCCATTGGGGGATGCTCATGTCGCTGCTCAGCCCGTCGCCGGAAACCGCCCCCGTGCGCAATGGCGCGACCAAGCGCCTGCTCGATCTGATAGGCCGGGGGAAAGGCAGCGAACTCGAGCGCGGCTATGCGTTTGGATTGGTCAACTACCTGCAAAACGGCCCGAGCGGAGCGGCAAACACCTTCCGCAAGGTTGCCGAAAAATTTCCTAACGAGCTTCAGGCCGGCATCTTCGCCGCCCTCTTCAGCCGCGGCGGTTATGACGAGCTCGGCACCGCGACGCCCGACCAGGAAGCCGCCGAAAAAAGCCTGCTCACCCTGATCGCGAAACACCCGCACAGCCCGCTCCCGCTCAACGCCCTGCTCACCATCCGCGCGGACGGCCCCGACCTCGCGTCCTCCCTCGATCTCGCCCGCAAGCTCTGCCAGATGTCACCCAACTACGGCCCGTATTTCCACCTGCTAGGCCACTATGAATGGCGCTGCGGCCAGCATGGCGAAGCCGCCGCCGCGTTCGGCCGCGCCTCTTCCTATTTCGAGGGCTGGATGAAGGAGAACAAAGCCACCGTCGCCGACTGCCCGGAGTGGGTGAAGGCCGAGTGCTACCGCATCGTCGCGCTCGCCTCGAAAGGCGATTTCGACACCGCCTACGCCGCCGCCCGCCAGATCGCCGCCACCCCCATTCCCGAAAAACGCAACGCCTCGCCCGGGGTCCGCTTCCTGCTGTGGGAGGCGAAAACCCTGCCCGCCCGCATCCTCCTCCACCGCGGCCTGCGCGGCAACGCCGCCGAGGCGCTTTACTCCCTGCCCAAGCCACCGGATCTCAAGACAACCCGTGAAAAATCCCTCGCCTACTGGTGGATCGACGGCCTCCGCTTCGCCCTCGAAGCCCGGTGCCTGCTAGACGCCGGGAAATTCGGCGAGGCCCAGCAGGTCGTCGCCGCGTTCACCCTTCACGGCGAGGAGATGAGCAAGACCCAGGCCGAAGCGGCCGCCATCGGCGAACGCTCGGCATGGACCCGCGCCTTCCGCGCGCTCGAGGTCCTCGCCAGCGACCTGCGCGGCCGCCTCGCCCTCGCAGGCCCCCAAGTGGGAGTCGGCACGGCCTATAACTGGTTCGCCTCGGCCGCCGACCGCCAACAACCCGCGCCCATGATGTTTCCGCCCATGATCCTCACCCCGATGGCCATCCGCCTCGGCGAATACTACCTCGCCGTCAACCAGCCCAAGGAAGCCATCGAGGCCTATCAGCGCGCGCTCGCCGCCTTTCCTAACGACATGAACGCGCTCCTCGGCCTGAAAACCTCCTGCGAGAAAGCCGACCTCACCGCGGAAGCCGCCGAGACCGACCGGAAAATCCAGGATCTCCGCGCGCAGTAACAAACATCAATAGCAGGATGCGGATCACGTGAGTATGGAGTTGTTGGAATACCGATCAGCTTTGTTTCCACAGATCCTCGCCGGCTTGCCAGCCCTCGCGCGCCGGCTCCTTGACGAAGGCGTTCAGCTCCGGGTGGTTGGTGATACGGGCGGCTTGGGCGTCCCACTCGATGCGGGTGTTGAAGCGCTGGGCCAGCACGCCTAGCAGGATGATCTCGGTGAGCCTGGCCGAGTAGGTGAAATTCGATCCCGGCTCCGGGCCTTCGCCCTTGATCGCGCGCAGCCATTCGCGGAACGGGCCCCCTTCCACGCGCGGAAACGTCTCGGCAGGTGGCTTTTCCTTCCACTCCGCGCGCAGTTCAACAGGAAGAATCACCGGGGTCCCGGCGTGCGTGCCGCAGCCTAGCAGACCCTTGGTTCCCACCATCCAGCACGCCTGGCCGAGATCGGCGGCGTGATCCGCGCCAAACTTGTCAATGCGCCCGACCTGCGTCCAATCCTGCGGACCATCGAACCAATCGAGCACCACCGGCCCGCGGTTTCCTTTCGCGGGAAAATGGAACCGGATGTGGCTGGCGGCCGGAATCACGCCATCCAACGATTTCTCCCGACGGATAGATTCGACCACCGTCGGAGGATCGAGATCGAGCGCCCAGACCGGAGTGTCGAAAGTGTGGCAGCCCCAGTCGCCCAGCATCCCCAGGCCGAAGTCGTAGAACGACCGCCACTTTTTCGGCAGGTAATCGGCGTAGAAATCGCGCTTCGCCGCGGGGCCGAGCCAGAGATCCCAAGCGAGCCCATCGGGTACCGCCACGGTGGGCGGCGGCATGACGGCCGGATTGGCGAAATGGGTGCCGCCCATTTCCGGTCCGCTGTTGCGACAAAATACCTGGCTCACCTCGCCGATCACTCCGGCGCGGATCGCTTCCACCGACTGGCGGATGCCTTGGCCGGCGTGGCCCTGATTTCCCATCTGGGTGACCACCTTGTAGCGCTCCTTGGCTTTCAAGAGGGTTCTCGCCTGCCAGATGTTATGGGTCAGCGGCTTCTGGGTGTAAACGTGGATCCCGCGCTCCATCGCCGCGAGCGTGGCGGCGAAATGCGTGTGATCCGGGGTGGAAATGACCACCGCGTCGATGTCCTTGTGCATCTTGTCGAACATCACGCGGAAGTCGTCGTAAAACGGCTGCGTGGTGCGCCAGTTCTTCATGTTTTCCGCACAGAGATTGCGGTCCACATCGCAGAAGGCGACGAGATTTTCCTCGCGGCATCCCTGCTCGTAAGGCTGCCGCGCGATCCAGCCGCCCGAGCCGACGAAAGCGACGTTGAGCTTGCCGTTAGCGGAGGGACCGGGCTTGCCGATGGCGAAGCGCGGGAAAACGGCGCTCGCTGCGAAGCCGGTGCCGGTGGTGAGGAAAGTTCGTCGTTGCACGGTGCGGGATACGCGGAACGCCCAGATTTACTATCACCGCTCTTCAGCGCCCGAAGACTCCCGCCGTCTTCACACTCGTTCCGGCGCAGCACAGCGAAGCCCGCTCCCCACGCGGCCGTAGCTGGTGCATCCCTGCTCCAGACCGTGCCGGGAGCGTCTCGATCCCATCTTCCTTCCGCTTCGATGTTCAATACTTGCTTGTCCGTTCGCCTGACAAACGGCGGAGGAATGAGGCAGAGTCATGGATAAAGGCCCAGGGTCACCAATCCGCCGAACGAGCCCAAGCCTATTTCAATGCCCTCGGCCGTTCCGTTCTTCCGGCTAAAACGAAAAATCCACTCAGGACTGTCTTCACCCCATCCGCATTCGCTCAAGCGCGGCATCCAACTCGGATTTCCGGAACTGCACGGCGCGGCCGATTTTGAAGTAGGGGATCACTCCTTGATCTCAAAGGTGAAGAGTGCGGACCAATCGGCGCTGGCGGCCTTGCCGTGATTCAATCCACCACCGTGTGGATCGCTCCGACATGTCATCGCAGTCCGAAAAAACGCCCGCCTCCCTCGCGGGAGACGGGCGTTGAGAATCCGGAGTCAGCGGATTACTTCGAGGACGAAGTGAAGCTCGCCTGGCTCGCGCCTTTCTTGATCTTGCTCGACTTGATCCAGCTCATCGTGGAGCGGAGCTTCTCGCCGACCTTCTCGATCGGGTGCTGCGCTTCGGCCTTGCGGATCGCGTTGAAGTTCTTGTTGCCAGCCGCGTATTCGGCGGTCCATTCCTTGGCGAACTTGCCGTTCTCGATGGCCTTGAGCTGGGCGACCATCCGCTTCTTGACGGAGCCGTCGATGATCTTCGGGCCGACGGTGACGTCGCCGTATTCCGCGGTCTCGGAGATCGAGAAACGCATTCCGGCGATGCCTTGCTCGTTCATCAGGTCCACGATGAGCTTGAGCTCGTGAAGGCACTCGAAGTAGGCCATCTCTGGCTGATAGCCAGCCTCGACGAGCACTTCGAAACCGGCTTTCACCAGCGCCGTGGTGCCGCCGCAAAGGACGACTTGCTCGCCGAAGAGGTCGGTGACGGTTTCCTCGCGGAAGTTGGTTTCGAACACGCCGGCACGGGCGCAACCGATGCCACCGGCCCATGCGAGCGCGGTCTGTTTGGCCTTGCCGGAGACGTCCTGATCGATGGCGATGAGGCCGGGAACGCCTTTACCGGCGACGAATTGCGAGCGCACGGTGTGGCCCGGGCCTTTCGGTGCGACCAGGATGACGTCCACGTCTTTCGGGCAGGTGATGGTTTTGAAGTGAACGGCGAAGCCGTGGGAGAAGAGCAGGGTCTTGCCCTTCTTGAGGTTCGGCGCGATGTCCTTGTTATAAACGGAAGGAATCACGGTGTCCGGAGTGGCGACGAAGATCACGTCGGCCGCCTTGACGGCCTCGGCGGTGTCCATGACCTCGAAGCCGAGCTTCTTGGCGACTTCGCGCGACTTCGACTTCGGATAGAGGCCGACGATGACCTTGAGTCCACTGTCCTTGAGGTTGAGCGCGTGGGCATGGCCTTGTGAGCCGAAGCCGATCACGGCGAGTGTTTTCTTCTTGAGAGGAGCAATCGGGGCGTCCTTGGTGGTGTAGATCTTCGCGGCCATGGCTGATCGTTAGGTTGGTTCTATTAGGGCACGCCACTGCCATCGGGGCTGCGGCGGGGCGGCACACTGGCGGGGTGAAAAGTCCGGGTCAAGCCACAACAAGGAAAAATGACAGCTTCCTCAGGGCGTTTGGCTTGAGAGGTCATGGGAACGGACGGGCTTTTAAGATGAGGCCGGTGAAGTGTTTCTGGATTCCAACGTGCTGTTGTATTCCTGTTCGGCGGCTGCAAGAGGGTTTATTCGGAGGACATGAAGGGAAAGTGGGCGCGCCCGGCAGTCACGCCCTACCGGGGGAATGTTAGAAGTGAATCGCGTGGCCTTCCGCCGCGAGGGTGGCCTCGTGGATGACTTCCGACATCGTCGGATGCGCGTGGATGGTCGCGTGGATTTCCGCACCGGTGAGCTCTTGGTCGAGGGCGAGGCCCATTTCGGCGATGAGCTCGGTGGCGTTCTCGCCGATAATGTGCGCGCCTAGCAGTTCGCCGTGCTTCTTGCCATAGAGCAGTTTGGCGAATCCATCCGGCTCGCCGGATGCGATCGCCTTGCCGATGGCGACGAACGGGATTTTTCCGACGGTGTATTCGATGCCATCCGCTTTGAGCGCGCGCTCGGTTTTTCCCACCGAAGCGACCTGCGGGTGGCAGTAGGTGCAGCCGGGGAAATTGGTGACTTTGCGGACCTTGTGGCCGGGGACGTAGAGGCCTTCGACACATTGCACGGCCTCGAACGAGGCGACGTGGGCGAGCCATGGCGGGCCGTTGATGTCGCCGGCGGCGTAAACTCCGGGGATGGAGGTTTCGTAGCGGTCGCCGCACTTGATGTAGCCGCGGTCGAGCTCGGGCTCGAGGCCGCCGGGAAGCACGGGCTGGATGCCGATGGCGACGAGGCAGACTTCGGCGCTGAGCACGCCGTTTTCCTTCGGACCTTCGACAGTGAGTTCGACGTGGGTGCCCTTGTCCACTGCGGCGGTGATCTTGGTGTTAGTAAGGCAGCGGATGCCTTGTTTGATGAGGGATTTTTCCAAGGCGTCGCCCACTTCGTCGTCCTCGACGGGCAGGATGCGCGGGGCCATCTCGATGAGGGTCACCTTGGTGCCGAAAGCGTTGTAAATGTAGGCGAACTCCACGCCGATCGCGCCGGCACCGATGATGAGCATTTCCTTCGGCTGCTGGGCGAGGTTCATCGCTTCCTTGGAGCCGATGACGGATTCGCCGTTGAATGGCAGGCCGGGCAGGCCGCGGGATTTGCAGCCGGTGGCGATGAGGATGTCCTTGGTTTCAAGGAGATTGCGCGAACCATCGTTGCCGACGACGCCGACTTTGCCGGTGCCTTCGACCGAGCCAAAACCGCGAACGTAGTCGATGCCGTTCTTTTTCAGAAGATACTCGATGCCGCCGGCGAGGCGGTCGGAAACCTTGCGCGAGCGGCCGACGACTGCGGACCAGTCGTAGGAAAGTCCTTCGATTTTCAAGCCGAACTCAGCCGCCTTGTGGGTGAGCATGTGATAGACCTCGGCGTTTTTGAGCAGGGCCTTGGTCGGGATGCAGCCCCAGTTGAGGCAGGTGCCGCCGGCGCGGTCCGCTTCGACACAGGCGACTTTTTTTCCAAGTTGGGCAGCGCGGATGGCGGCGACGTAGCCGGCAGGGCCGCCACCGATGACAATGAGATCGTAGGCCATAATGATTTGATTTGTGGAGGATTCCGCGGGGAAACTGTCGCGACAACAAGGGATTGTCAAAGATGGAAAGGCGGAAACGGCATCTCCCGAAAGTTCGTGGTTTGCCATTTCCACAGATCCGGGCAGGCTGCGGGCGACGATGAAAATCCTTCACAAGAACCTGCTCATTCTTGCTTCCGCCGGCTCGGGAAAGACCTTCCAGCTGGCTAACCGGGTCATCGGGCTGGTGGCGATGGGCGTGGCTCCGGAAAAAATCGTCGCGCTGACCTTCACCCGCAAGGCGGCCGGAGAGTTCGCGGACTCGGTGCTGACCAAGCTCGCGACGGCCGCAAGCGACGAGCCGAAGGCCGCCGCGCTACGCGAGGATTTGGCACTGCCGGACGCGGATTTCTCCGAGTCGCTGGAGCGGGTGGTCCGCGCGCTGCCGCGGCTCACGCTGGGGACGATGGATAGTTTTTTCGCCAAGGTCGTGCGCGGGTTCCAATACGAGCTCGGGATGACCGGCGGGAAATTCGACCTGTTGGAAGGACCGAGGGCGGCGGCGGCGGCGGACGAGATTCTCGCCACGATCCTCGGCGAAACGCTGGAAGACGGCAGCGGCGACGATTTCCTGCACGCATTCCGCCGGGCGAGCATCGGCAAGGAAGACCAAAAAGTATTAGAAGGTTTGCGCGGCTTCGTGCAGAGCTGGCAGAGCCGCTACCGCGCGGCGCACGGCCTGGAATGGGGGCCCGCAACTCTCGCCGGTGTCGAGCTTGAGGACTGGGAAAAGCACAAACACGACCTCGCCGCCAAAATTTCCCGGGGGCTCGACGGCATCGATTACACCGATAAGCGCCAGCGCGCAGCCGTGGAGAAGGCGATAGAGACCCTGTTGAATCACACCATCGGCAGTGGAAGCCTCGGCGGCGCCGTTAGTCTGCTAGCCAGCGTGCTGGCTGCGGCTGTCCGCGAAGACGGTCCGCTTGCCGTGAAGTTTCAAAAGGATTTCATCATCGGCGGCCCGGCGGGCGAGGCCCTCCGCGAGATGGTCCATCTCGCCGCCCGCAGCGAAATGGCGGCGGCGCTGCTCCGCACCCGCGCCCTCCGCGAGGTGGTCTCGGTCTATGACGCGCGCTGCGAAAAACAACTCCGCCGCCGCGGCCTGCTCGGCTTCGACGACGTGAAAATCCTGATGGGCGAGTGGGTCAAGGGCGAGGACGCGCGACTGCGGCGTGAGGCGGTGGATTTCCGGCTCGACGCCCGCTACGAGCACTGGCTGCTGGATGAGTTCCAGGATACCAGTCGGTCGGATTGGACTGGCTTGCTGCCGCTCATCGACGAAGCGGCGGGCGAGGGCGAGGGCACGATGTTCATCGTGGGCGACCGCAAACAGGCGATTTACGCGTGGCGCGGCGGCGAGGTCGGGTTATTTGACGAGGTCATCGCGCGTTATCGTGGCGGCTTGGAAATCGAGCCGATGGCGGAGTCCTGGCGCTCGTGCCCCGAGGTTCTGGCGTTGGTGAACCAGGTTTGCGGCGACGCGGCGACGATGCGCGAGCTTTTCGGCGACGCCGCAGCCAGGTGGCAATGGCAGGAGCATTTTTCCGCGGACCCGCTGACCGGCCCCGCCAAACGCGGCGAGGCGCGGGTGGAAGTGGTGGAGGGAAAATGGGAGGAACGGCTGGAGCGGCTGGGTGAATTGCTAGACGAGCTCGGCGTCGGCAAGCGGCCGATGACGTGCGGCGTGCTGGTGCGCAGCAACTCGATGGTGCGGGAGGTGGCGGACCACCTGCGGGCGAGGGGGCTGGATGTCATCGAGGAAGGCCGGCGCGAGCCGTCGAAGGACAATCCGGTGGGCATCGCGCTCGGGCACTTGCTCAAGTGGCTGGCGAATCCGGCGGACGCCTTCGCCCGGGAAGTCGTGGAAATGTCGCCGCTGGCAGCCACCTTCCGGGCGAGGTTCGGCGAGCACTGGCAGCAGGTCTGGGAGGGTCTGCTAGGACTCGCCTCGGAATCCGGTTTCGCCGGGATGATCGAGACCGTGCTGGAAGACAGCTGGGCGGATTGGTCGGATTTCGGCCGCCGCCGCGCGGGGGATATCATGTCGGCGCTCGCGGCTCTGGACGCGCAAGGCGGAGCGACTCCGCAACAAGCCGCGGAATGGATCGGGCGGTTGGAGGTCTCGCAAAGTCCGGGGATCGCCGCGGTGCAGGTGATGACCATTCACAAGGCGAAGGGCCTCGGCTTCGACATGGTGGTGCTGCCGGAAGTTCCTAACGACGGGGTGCCGGCATCGCAGTATTTCGAGGTGGCGGAGGCCGACGGCTGGATCACTCAAACCCCGCCGAAGTGGGCGCGGGAGCTGATTCCGGAAATGCGCGCGGCGGAAGCGGCGTGGGCCTCGAGCCAGCGTTACGAGGCGTTTTGCATGCTCTACGTGGCTCTCACCCGCTCGAAGCGCGGGCTTTATGTCCTGTTGGAGCCGCCCGCCAAATCCCAGGAGCCGGACAAACCGTCGCTGGCGAACTGGCTGGCGAGATCCGTCTCCTCGACGGGCGAGCCCGGCGTGGTCTATCAGTCGGGCTCGCCGGACTGGGTGGATAACATTTCCCTAGCAGACAGCCCGGAGGTTTCCGCCGCGCGGCCCCCGCTTGCGGCCGGAGTGGCCCGCCGCGAACGGACGACTCCGAGCGGCGCGAAGAAAAAATCGGCCGCCGCAGTGACCCATTCCGCGAGCGGCATGAAGTTCGGCAGCGAGGTCCACATCGCCTTCGAACAAGTCGGCTGGGTGGATGAGGCGACCCCGGATCTACCCGCGAGCGACGCCGGCCGGCTGGTGGCTGATCTGTTGGAAATCCCGGACCTGCGGAAGCTCTTCGAGCGCGGCGGAAAATCGGTCGAACTCCACCGCGAACAGCCGGTGGACGCGGTGCTCGACGGCAAATGGCTGAGCGGCGTGATGGACCGGCTCCACCTCCACCGCGACGCGTCAGGCGCGGTGACCCACGTCCAGGTGATCGATTTCAAAACCGACGGGCTCGATGAGATTTCGGAGCTGGTCGAAAGGTATTCCGGCCAGATGGAAGCCTACCGCGAGGTGATGGAACGGGCGTATCCCGGCGCGCGGGTCGAGTGCGTGCTCCTTTCCACGCGTTGCCGCGGATGGGTGTCTATCTGATCGGAGGAAACCGGCACAAATCTCCGAGTTTCTTTGGAAATTCCGCCCCGATCTCAAGATCGAATTGCCAAGAGTTGGAGAGTCCGCTCTAGTGTGTTTGCTATGAGTAAAACAGTTAAGACCACTCACCCCGCTTTGTTAAAATGGGTCGAAGAAATGACCGCCCTCTGCACGCCCGACGCCGTCGAGTGGTGCGACGGGTCACAAGCCGAATGGGATCGCCTCACCACGCTGCTGGTGGAAAAAGGAACCTTCACCCGCCTCAACCCGGCCAAACGCCCTAACTCGTTCCTCGCCCGCTCGACGCCATCGGACGTCGCCCGTGTGGAGGAACGCACCTTCATTTGTTCAAAGCGCCCGGACCAAGCCGGCCCCACTAACCACTGGGCGGATCCCGCCGAAATGCGCGTGAAGCTGAACGCGAAATTCAAGGGCTCCATGAAAGGCCGCACCTTGTATGTCATCCCGTTCTGCATGGGTCCGCTCGATTCACCGCTGGCCAAGATCGGCGTGGAAATTTCCGACAGCCCATACGTCGTGCTCAGCATGCGCATCATGTGCCACATGGGAGCACACGTCCTGAAGCGCTTGGAAGATGAAGCTTCCGGCGCGACTCCGAAAAAGCGCGATGGCCACGGCCATTTCATCCCCTGCCTCCACTCCGTGGGAGCTCCGCTAGAGTCCGGCCAGGCCGACGCCGTCTGGCCCTGCAACGATGACAAATACATCGTCCATTTTCCCGAGACCCGCGAGATCATGTCCTATGGCTCCGGCTATGGGGGTAATGCCTTGTTGGGAAAAAAATGCCTCGCCCTGCGTATCGCCTCCAACATCGCCCACGAGCATCAATGGATGGCCGAGCACATGCTCATCGTCGGCATCCATGCGCCGGACGGCACCAAGACCTATCTCACCGCCGCCTTCCCGTCCGCCTGCGGCAAGACCAACCTCGCGATGCTCATCCCGCCGAAGGCCTATCTCGACGCGGGTTGGAAAACCTCCATCGTCGGCGATGACATCGCCTGGCTGTGGCCGCATGCGGATGGCAAGCTGCACGCGATCAATCCGGAAACCGGCTTCTTCGGCGTCGCTCCCGGCACCGCCTACGAGACCAATCCCATCGCGATGGACTCGATGAAGGAAAACACCATCTTCACCAACGTCGCCCTAACCGACGACGGCGACGTCTGGTGGGAAGGCATGACTCCCACCAAGCCCGCGCATCTCATCGACTGGACGGGTCAAGACTGGACGCCGGATTGCAGTCGCTCCGCCGCCCATGCCAACGCCCGCTTCGCAGCACCCGCCGTGCAATGCCCGACCATCGACCCCGAGTGGCAGAACCCCGAAGGCGTGCCCATCGACGGCATCGTCTTCGGCGGCCGCCGCCCGACGACCATGCCGCTGGTCTATCAGGCATTCAACTGGAGCCACGGCGTTTACGTCGGAGCCACCATGGGTTCGGAAATGACCGCCGCCGCCGCCGGCACCATCGGCAAGGTCCGCCGCGACCCGATGGCCATGCTGCCGTTCTGCGGTTATAACATGGGCGCGTATTTCGGCCACTGGCTGGAAATGCGCCGCTATCTCACCAGCCTTCCGCGCTTCTTCCACGTCAACTGGTTCCGTAAGGACGACGACGGGAAATTCCTGTGGCCCGGCTACGGTGAGAACATGCGTGTCCTTGAATGGATCGTGAAACGTTGCCACGGCGCCGCCGCCGGCTACGAGACGCAGATCGGCTGGACCCCCGCCTTCGAGGATTTCAACATCGACGGCCTCGACGGCTTCACCAAGGAAACCTACGACAAGTGCATGGCCTTCAACCGCACCGAGTGGAAAGCCGAACTCGTTAGTCAGGGAGAACTCTTCATCGACCTCTACGACCACTTGCCAAAGGAGCTCATCTTCCAGCGCGAGCTGCTAGCGGCGCGCTTGTCATAGAAATGTGTCCCGGCTGTCTCAGCCGGGAGCTGAAGCGTCACCTGATTTCCGATTCCACTGAAAGAACCCGTAGAGATTTCATTCACTTTCTACTCGCCGGCGCCGTCCGGTGGCAGGATCTCGTTGGTGAGGCGCTTGGCGCCAGCGTCCGCAAGGTTGCTTTGCGGATAGATGCTGCGGGCCTTGAGATACCACGAGAGCGCGGAGCCGATCTGTTTGGGCGTGCGGCTCTCGAACTGCCGCGCCTTGTCGAGGGCGCGGGTGAAGTCGGCCACCTTGGGAGCTAGCAGCTCCAGCTCGCGGCCGAGTTTCGGGTCGTCTGGGAAATCCTCACGCAGTTTGGCGAGTTGTTCCCACGCCGCGTAGTCCTGGCCCATCTTGCTGAATTCCGAAGCCTTGCCGAGCGCGGTTTCGATCTTCGTGAGATTGGTCATGATCTGTTTGAAAGCATCCTCGCGCGCCGGATCGCCCTGGATCGCCGGGGCGATTTCATATTGGCGGCGGGCGACTTCGCGGAAGTTTCCCTCGCTCAGCAGGCGGTCGAAATCGTTGCGGATCAGGATCAATCCGCCGGAGTTACTCACGAGATTGCGGAATTCCTTGAGCTTCGGATTCGTTGGCCAAATTTCTGCGGCGACCTTGATTTTCTGGGCGGCCTTGTCGCTTTCCTTGGCGAGCAGGTGGCCCTTGGCCTCCTCGATCGCGAGGTCCGAGGCAAGGGTGTAAGCGGCGATGGCGCTGTCCACCTTGGACGACGGAAAATCCTTGGCGGCGCTTTTCAAGCGTTCTGCCAGTTCCATGGTCTTGGTATAATCGTGCGCTTGAAGGGTGCCGTAAAGTTCGTGTAAATCGCGGACGTATTCGGCGACGCGGCGTTTTTTCTCGATGGATAGAGTCGCGACCGGCGCGAGATATTCGCCGAGCGCGTAGGCTTCCATCAGGCGCTGGGAGGCGTTGTGCAGTTCGCCGCGCGAGAGCATGAGGTCGAAGGCCTCGATGTATTTTCCCGCCTCGCGGATGGCTTCGTTAGAAAGCGAGTCGAGCGAGGCGACCGTCGGGCTGACGCCGACGGATTCGGAAAACAGCTTGGAGACATCCGAGTCCTTGTCCACGCGGAGGGTGGCGTCGCCGTCTTTCCAAATCTGGTTATAGAAGCGGGCGGCCATCAGCACGTGCTCGTAGCGGCGTTGCACGAACCACTGGATCATGCTGACCTGGTATTGCGCTTTGGTGCGGATCGTTCCCGCTTCGGTGCGGATGATATTCGCTTTCTTGAGCGCTTCGATTTCCGCGATGCGGCGGAGCGTGTCGGCGTATTTGAGCGAGTTGATGCCGGCGCCGGGATTCGTCGCGGGCTGGGACTTGCCATTCTTGTCTGTGACCGCTGCGGAATCTCCCAGCTGTTTGTCACGCTCGTGACGGGCTTTCCAATCGCCCTCCAGAATGATCGCCTTTTTCTCCTTCTCGATGGATAGATTGAGTTTATTGAGGCCGTTTACGTCCTGTTTGGCGAGCATGGCCATGTAAATGGACTCTGCCAGCGAGCCGCAGAGGTTGGCATCGCCCGGATAGGCGGATGCGCCGGGAAGCTGGGTGAAAGCGGCATAGAGATCGGGGCCGCCGCTGCGAAAGGGGGAAATGGTCGCGAGGATTTGGGCGATCGTTTCGCGGTATTTCTCGGCGGCTTCGCCGTTCTCGGGTGGCTGGCTGAGGTATTTTTCGAAGCGCGCTTTGAGCAGACGGTTGTCGCCGAGAGGGATGGCCACGCCGCCCACGGTGATGGTCTCGGCGGACGGGTCGAGCATCGGGATTTCCTGGCCGAGCGGGCCGGCGGCGGGTTGTTGATTCTGAGCGGCGGGCGCGGTGTCGGTAGGCGTCGCGGCCGGGGCGGGCTTCGCGGTGGGTGGCGGCGTGTAAACCTGGGCGTGGGCCAAACCGGCGAGGCAGAACGGAAGCAAAATGCGGGATTTCATGAGGCGTAAAATTTCAAGTTAGAGACGGTTCACGCCGGTGGCGACGGGTATGCCGCCTTGCCGAAATTTCACGCGGAACGCGTATTTCTGCTTGGTGTCGATGTTGAGCTTGTTGAAGTCCTGGGGAATCTCGATGCCGACGAACTCATCGCCGCCGGGCGCTTCGATCTTCACGCTGACGAACTGCCCGCGGCCGGTCGTCCACTGGAGTTTTTCGTCGATCTGGCCCTCGATGACATACTCGTTGCCGCGCAGGCTGTTGCCGTTTTCGAGCAACTCGTCCACGCTGAGCTTGGCGACGTCGCCAAAGGTCGCGGTTTTTTTACCGATGAGGGATTTGCCGGCGACCACCGCGATGACGATGGCGGCGATGGCGCCAATGATGATTCCGGGATGTAGAGATGAGCTAGCGCGACGTGCCATGATTTGTAGGTGGGTTCCGGTGCTGAAGCTAATCGGGAAATCCTCGAAATCGAGGGGTAAAATCCGCTCAGTCCCATTGCGGCCTGCGGGCACCGGCCCAGGTGGCGATGAGCGCCACCGCGATGTGCGCGCCGAGGGCGTAAAAGCAGATTTCGCGGGCGGACAGGCTGGTGTCGATGACCGATTTGACGGCGTTGTAAACCTGCGGTTGCAGGGCTTCCACCGAGCCGGACCAAGCCCAGTAAGCGGAGATGAACGGGCGGGTGAAGGCCTCGATGTTTTCCGGCAGCGCGAGCACCGCGCCGGACAGCGGGAGCTGGAAACCGACGAGGTAAATCGAAAGCAGGGACGCCTGCTCGGCGGTCCGCATGAGCGAGGAAATGGCCAGGCAGACGGCCGTCATCGCGGCGTTGACCAGTAACAGGAATCCCGCGTGCTGGATGAAATCCCCGCGGAAAGTGCCGAAGAAGTTCACGAAAAACGCCATCCATAGCGATTGCCCGATGACCAGACAGGCGAGGAATGCCACCTTCGACGCGAGGTAAGCGGACGGCCGCAGCCCGCCGAATTTCTCCTTCTCGTAAATCGGCCGCTCGCCGGCGATCTCGCGCGCCGAGTTATTAGAGCCCATCAGCGACAGCAGCACCACCTGGAACATGATGATCCCGGAGATGGCCGAGCCGACCTTCGCTTGGTCCGAGGACACCAGGATTTTCTCCTCGATCTCCGCCCGCTCGCTTTGCCGCGTGTCGGAAAAGCGGCGAATGTTGCCGGAGGCCTTGTCGCTGAAAATCGTGACGAGGATGGGAAAGCAAACGATGATGGCGAGCTGGAGAAACACCTGCCCGCGGTCGCGGAAAAAGATCCGCCAGCGGCGCGACAACAAGGTGGCGAACTGGCTGAAAAATCCGGGCAGCCGCAGGGTTTCGCTTTCCTCGATCGCCTCGGCCGGCGGGGTGGGAAAATCGCCGCTGGCGACGAGCAGCGCGCGGTTTTTCTCCATCATTTTCTGATAGGATTCGCGATGCTTCTGCCACGAGTTGTGCCAGCGCTCGGAAGGCTGGGTGGCCAGCCGCGGATAGACCTCCTCGGTGTCGCTAACGGAAAAATAATGGGTGAGCTGCTCCGGCGGGCCGTGGAACGCGAGCCGTCCTTCGTGCAGCACGAGGATGGAATCATACAGTTCGAGATGCGCCAGCGAGTGGGTCACCGAGAGCACGATCCGGCCGTCCTTGCGCGAGAGATCATGGAGCAGACGGACGATTTCGCGCTCCGAGCGCGGGTCGAGGCCGGAGGTGACTTCGTCGCAAAGCAGCAGCTTCGGGTCGGAAACGAGCTCCATCGCCAGCCCGAGGCGGCGCTTCTGGCCGCCGGAAAGCACCTTCACCTGGCGGTCGCTGATCGGGCCGAGCCCGGTCTCCTCGAGCACCTGGTCGATCCGCTGATCCAGCTCCGCAGTGTCGCGGCAGCGGACGCGCAGGCGGGTCGCGGCCTCGACGGACTCGTCAACGGTCAGCGGGTCGTAAGCGATGGAAAACTGCGGCACGTAGCCGATTTCCGAAGGCGAGAAATCGCCGTCTTCCGATAGATTTCGGGAGTCCCAGAACAACGCGCCGGCCGACTCCGGATTGAGGCCGGCGATGGTTTTGAGCAGGGTTGTTTTGCCGCATCCGGACGGGCCGACGATGGCCATGAAGTGGCCCTTCGGCACGCGGATCGAGACGCGGTCCACGAGCGGGACGTCATCGCCGTCTTTGCGGATGGTGAAACTGACTTCTTGGAGTTCGAGCACGGAATAAAGGGGTCTGGAAAAGTAGCAAACGGCCCGGATTCGGGATCTCTATCGTCGGCGGGAAAATAAAATCCAGACCGGTCAGTCGATCGGCACGATCCGGAGGGTGCCGCCCGCTTTCCGATGGAGCGACGAGGCGAGGGTCGGTGCCATGTTTCCGGCTTCCGCAGGGGCCGCGGCGGGTGAGTCGTTGTCGAGGGCGTTTCGCAACGCGCCTTCCACCAGCTGGCCGCAATGGATTTTCATCGGCGGCAAGGGGCCGAGGTCGCCGGTGAGCTCGCTGGCGGTGAGGTGTTTGGCCTCCTCCGCCGTTTTCCCGCGGAGAAGTTCGGTGGCCATCGACGCCACGGCGATCGCCGTCTGGCAGCCGAAGGCTTGGAACGACGCGCGATCGATGACGCGCTTGCCGTCCTTTTCGGTGAATTTCAGCCACATCCGCAGCATGTCGCCGCACTCGGGCGAGCCGACGGTGCCGATGGCGTCGGCGTCGGGGATTTCGCCTTGGTTTTGCGGATTGGCGAGGGCTTCGCGGACTTTGCTTTCAAATGAACTCATGGAGGCGCGAGGCTAGGTCGGGATGCCGGGCAGTTCAAGCGCGGGTCTCGTTCGTGTAAGGCCCCGGCTCTCATCGACGTATGTGGAACATGTGGAAATCAGGGGGAATCTGGCTGGCGACTCTCGCGCTGGGGGCTGGCGGTTTGGCGGAAAAACCTCATCCCAGATTGTGGCTGCCGAAATCCTCGGAAGGCGCACTGCGCGAAAAATTCGCGAAAGATCCGCTGACCACGAGGCTGCAAGCCGCCGTGATGGCCGAGGCCGGGCGGGTTCTTAAAGCCCGGACCTGCCGTTATGACATCCCGGACGGCAAGCGCCTGCTCGCCCAATCCCGCCTCGCGCTGCACAACATCATGCACTCGGCCTGGGCGTGGCGCATCGGCGGCGAGGAGAAATTCCGGCTGCGGGCGATCACCGAACTGGAGGCCGCCTGCGCCTTGAAGGACTGGAATCCCAGCCATTTCCTCGACACCGCAGAAATGGCCACCGCCGTGGCGACCGGCTACGACTGGCTTCACGACACCCTCACTCCGGAGCAACGCGCGATGTGCGAGCGCGCCATCATTGAGAAGGCGCTCAAACCCGCCAAAGCCTTTTATGACAAGGGCGGATGGTGGTCGAATCCCCGCAACAACTGGTCGCAAGTCTGCGGCTCGGGGATCGCCCTGGCCGCCGCCGCGGTGGCCGGAAAGGATGAAGGCCTCGCGGAAAACCTGTTCGGACGCGGGCTAACGCTCGTCGAAAGCTGCGTGAAACTATACCAACCGGACGGTATGTATCCCGAAGGGCCGGGCTACTGGCATTACGGCACCAACTATCACGTCATGCTGCTGGCCGCCTGCCGGCCGTTGGACCGTCCCATCACCGACAACGCCATTTTGGAAAAATCCGGCGGGGCCATGATGCAACTCACCAGCCCCACGCGTCTGGCGTTCAATTTCGCCGATGGCCATGCGCGCCGCGAGACGCCCTCGCCCGCCCAATGCTGGCTGGCGACTCATTTCAAAGACGCCTCCCAAGCCCGCTACGTCCGGGGCCTCCTCACCCGCGCGCTCGACGAAGCCGACGGCAAATTGAATGGCGGCGGTTATTTCCCGCTCGCTGTGCTCTGGCTGCCCGGGCCTCCCGCGGCCGAAAAACCGCTGCCAACCGCCGCGGTTTACGGCGGCGAGCAGTCCGTCGCCATTTTCCGCACCGGCTGGGACGCCAACGCCGCATGGTTCGCGATCAAGGGTGGCACGCCTGCCGCCAGCCACGGCCACATGGACGTGGGATCATTCGTCTATGATGCCCACGGCGTCCGCTGGATTCACGATCTCGGCAGCGAAAACTACAACCTTCCGGGCTACTTCGGCAGCAACCGCTGGAGCTATTTCCGACTCCAGAACCGCTCACACAACACGCTCGAAATCAACGGCAAATTGCAAAACGCCGAGGCGGAACCTTGCCCCATTGTCAGTTCCACGCTCTGCGGCGGCCCGCTCGCGGCGATATTCGACCTCTCCGACGCCTATGCCGGAGCGGCGGAAAAAGTCGTGCGCGGAGCGCGTTTCGACGCCCGGACCGGAATCGTACGGATCGAGGACCAAATCACGAAACCATCCGGCCAAGTCGTCTGGCGGGCGTTCACCGCCGCCGCGGCCGAGATCCAGGGCGACCAGGTGATTTTGAAAAAAGACGGCCATCAGATCACCCTCCGCCGGACAAGCGGAACCGGAACCTGGAGCATCACCGATGCGAAACCTCCGACCCCGGCGGAAAACCAGAACTCCGAATTCCGCGCCGTGGTCCTGACGATCCCCCAAGCCGACCAAGTTTCAGCAATCGTGGAAATCCGGCCCTGAACTTTTACTTCGCGCTGAACTGCCGGCCGCGCCCGCTTTCCCAGGCGCTGCGGACGCTGGCGTGTAGCGCGGTTAGATCCGCCGCCGAGAGAATGCGGTATTCGATCGTCCGGGCATGGCTGGTCTCCGGGTATTTCTTGATGACCATGTTCTGAACATCGGTGCCGGCGCGCTGGGTCGCCTTGTCCAGCAATTCACGGCCGCGTTCGGCAAGCTGGGTGGCGGCGTTTCCCGCCATCGCGTCCGTCACCGGAGAGATGAAGTAAAACCGGGCGAGCGCCTGGCCGAGCGCGTCCACCGTGACTTCATCCACGATGACCGCCCCGTCGAGCAGATACTTGTGCCGGCTCACCGAGGAAATCCGGTCGAGCGCCACCATGTAGTGCCCGCCGTTGAGCGTCGCCTGCCAGAAACGGTTAGGCCCGGGCGAGTCGCCCATCTTCTCGGCAGGAGGAGTGACGTCGTCTTGGGCGCTCAATTGCACCGAGCACATGAGAAATCCGGTGAGCGACAGCAGCAGAGTTTTTCGGAACATGCGAACAGCGTGGCAGGCTCATTTCCATTTGGCCAGCACCAGACCGCGTCGGGCGCTGAAAATTAGCTGTGGCGGTCGCGTCTTGCCGCAGACCGGTGTGAAGACATTTTACCTCCATTTGGATTCATCCCAGATTCCCACCCCGCAAGCCACACTGCCCGCGTGATTTCACGATGAACCTCGCTGATTTCATGCTTCCTTAATGAAAGTGCTTAGCTACCATTCCGTCACCATGTCGGCACTCGTTATCAAATCGTTCCCGGATGCGCTCCACGCCCGCTTGCGGCAAACTGCGGCAGCGCACCGGCGTTCCGTCACCCAGGAAACCATCCACTTGCTCGAAAAGGCTCTGGCGAGCGAGGATCTCGGCACTTCGGGACCGGCCCAAGGCTCCTATTGGGCGAGCCGCAAGCTGCTTTCCGAGTATGAAGCCGCCCTCAAGGCAGAGGCCTTTTCCGGTGGTGGCGATTCCACCTTGATGGTTTCTGAAGAGCGGGACGCCCGATGACCACTGCTTATTACGACACAAGCTACCTCCTCAAACTCCAACTCATGGAAGTTGGCTCGGCTGAGGTTCTTTCCCACGCATGCACGGTGGATGTCATTTTCTGCTCCCTCCACGGTCGGGCCGAATTCGTTTCCGCCTGTCATCGCAAGGTCCGTGAGAGACAAGCCACGCTGATACAATTGCAAGCCATGCTGGCTCAAACCCACGCCGACACCGCCGCTGGCGCGCTCAAATGGCTGCCGGTCACGGAATCGCTGATCGAGCACGTCGAACACATTTTCAGCACGGCCCCGTCAGACACCTTTCTCCGCGCGGCGGATGCCATGCACCTCGCCTGCGCTGCCGGACACGGCTTCACCGAAATCTACTCGAATGACCGCCACTTGCTTGCCGCAGCTCCGTTGTTCGGATTGGTTGGAGTGAATCGCTTCCCGATGATCGAAAAGGCCCAGGACCAACACCTCGGTTGACGTGCCCGGTCTGGCCAAGCGGGCCAGGACGCGCTCCTTCGGGCGGGCGAGCAGTTCGCGCTTTATGATAGAGCCATCGCTTGGAGAGAGCGTGACGCGCAGGGGTTGTTCGATGACTTCGCGGTCCTGCTCCGGATAGGGAATTCCATCTTCCATCCGCCAACTCCACCACTTGGTGTGGATGATTTCATGCTGCCGTCAGTCCAAGGTGATGTTTACAGGCATACGGAATTTAACCCCCAGCCCCCTCGCTACCATCCGCAAATGGGAACGCGACACCGGCGAACCCGGCAACGATTTTTCACGGGATGAAGCATCTTTACACCAGCCGGCCACCGGTGCTACTGATGGAACGCCATGAAAACCATCGTTGCCGCAGTCGATTTCTCAAACGCCACGCCCGGAGTGGTCAAGATCGCCACCGAGCTGGCCAAATCCTTTGGCGCGGACCTGGAGTTGCTCCACGTCATCGAGCCGGAGCCGAGTTACACCGCTTACGGGTTCACTCCGGATGAGTTTCCAGCGATGGACGCCTTCCAGGAGGAGGCGAAACGCCGGGCGGCCCTCAAGCTGGAAGAGCTCCTCGCCACTGTCCGCGCGGACCTGCCAAACGCCACTTCCCGGATGGGCGAGGGCAGCCCGCTTCATGTCCTGCTAGAACACGTCAGGCAGGGCGGCGCGGACTTCGTCGTCGGCGGCTCGCACAGCCACGGAGCGATCGCCGCGTTGCTTCTCGGCAGCGTCGCGGAGGGTCTTGCCCGCAAGGCGACCGTGCCGACGCTCATCGTGCCGGCGGCTGCGGAGTAGGTTCACGGCGGTCCGTGAGACAGGCATTCCTGCCTGTTCTTCCTCTGGCCCGGTGCTGAAGAACAGGCAGGAATGCCTGTCTCACGTTAGACCAGCCCGTCCTTGCGGGCTTGTTTCCAGTAGGCATATTCCGAGCGGTTGAAATCGATGTACTCGGGTGATAGATCGCTGGAATACATGACATAGTCCGCGTCGCCCTGATTGAGGTTGATGACGATTTCAAACTCGGGATGGGAAACCGCTTCGCGCAGCTCGTCCATCGGCGTGTCCGCCTGCAGGCCGCCGATGCAGGCCGCCTTGCCGCCGATGTGGATGTCCACCAGCTCCTCGCGGATGCGGGCGCGCGAGTAGCCGACGGCGTGAATGATGCGGCCCCAGTTAGGATCGCCGCCGTTCCACGAGGATTTGACGAGCGCGGACTTGCAGACGGCTTCGGCGACTTTTTTCGCATCCAGATAGGTGCGTGCGCCTTCGACTTTGACGGTGACGAACTTGGTGACGCGCTCGCCATCGCGGACGACGGCTTTGGCGAGCTCGAGCATCAGCCAGCACAGCGCTTTGCGGAACAATTTGCAGTTGCTGCTGTTGCGGCGGATCGCCGGCATCCGGGAAGCACCGTTAGCAAGGACGAGGACCGTGTCGTTAGTGGACATGTCGCCGTCGATGGTGATACGGTTGAAGCTTTCTTCAACACACTCGAGCACGCCTTTGCGGAGGCACTCGGAGGAAATACTGGCATCCGTGGTGATGAAACAAAGCATGGTGGCCATGCTCGGGGAGATCATGCCGGCGCCTTTCACGCAACCGCCGAGGCGCACGCGGTGCTCGCCGAGGTCGAAGGAAATGGCGATTTCCTTGGCATGGGTGTCGCTGGTGATGATGGCGGCGGCGACGTCCGAGCCGTTCTTCGCGCCGAGGCGTTCTAGCAGCTCATCGTATTTCGGCTCGAAGCGCATCATCGGCATCGGCAGGCCGATCACGCCGGTGGAGGCGACGCCGATTTCCGAGCGTTTCAATTTGAGCGGCATGGCCACCGCGTCGCACATCGAGTTGGCGTCGCGGATGCCTTGCACGCCGGTGCAGGCGTTGGCGTTGCCGGAGTTGGCGATGATGGCACGCAGCTCGCCCTTGCGGAGGTGCGTCTGCGAGACGCGGACGGGCGCGGCTTTCACCCGGTTAGTCGTGAAGGTGCCGGCAGAGGTGCAGGGTTTCTCGGAGTAGATGAGCGCGAGGTCCAGCCGCTTGCTATCAGGATTCTTGATGCCGCAGCTCACGGCGCTGGTGAGAAATCCTTGGGGCGCGCCGACGCCGCCTTTGATGCGGGAAAATGGGAAGTCCATGAGGGAAAAGGGGAACAGCGGCGGAGACTGGGCAGTGCTTAGAAATTTTGCAATCCATCAATCGGGCTCAGGCCGAACATCAGGTTGAAACACTGCACGGCTTGCCCGCCCGCGCCTTTTCCCAGGTTGTCCTCGGCGCTCATCAGGATCACGCGACCGGTGCGCGGGTCGTGTTGCCAGCCGATGTCGATGAAGTTGGTGCGGGTGACGTTTTTCGTGTCCGCGCAGCCGCCGCGGCCGAGGAGACGGACGAAATCGGAGTCGGCATACGCGCTCTCAAGCGCCGCGCCGATGGCGTCCGGCGAGACGCCGTCGCGGAGCTTGGCGGTGGTGGTGGTGACGATGCCGGAGTTCACCGGGATCAAGTGCGGGATGAAGGTGATGGTGACTTTTTCCCCGGCGGCGAGGCTGAGTTCCTGCTCGATTTCCGAAAGATGACGATGCTTCGGCACCCCGTAAGCGCGGGCGCTTTCGTTGCACTCGCAGAACAACAGGCTGAGGTCGGCCTTGCGTCCGGCACCGCTGACGCCGCTCATCGAGTTGGCGACGACGGTGTCCGGATGGATCAAATTTTCACGCAACAGCGGCAGCAAGGGCAGCAGGATGCTCGTCGGATAACACCCCGGCGCGGCGATCAAACGCGCCGCCTCGATTTCCGCCGTGCGGATCTCCGGCAAGCCGTAAACCGCCTCCGCCAGCAAGTCCGGCGCGGGGTGCGGGTGCTCGTAAAATTCCTGGTAAACCGCCGCATCGCGCAGGCGGAAATCTGCGCTCAGATCGATCACCTTCAGCCCGCGCTCCAGCAAGGCGCGGGCGATTTCCGCCGCCACTCCATGCGGCAGCGCGAGGAACGCCACCTGCGCACCCGTGGCCGCGATGGCGTCCGGGTCAGGCTCGATGAATGCCAGTCCCGCACCCGCCGCCTTGCGGAAACGGGGAAACACCGCTGACAGCGATTTTCCCGCCTCTTGACGGGAAGTGGCGGCCACAAGTTCCACGCCCGGATGGACGAACAGCAAGCGGAGCAACTCCATCCCGGTGTAGCCGCTGGCTCCGACGATGGCGGTTTTGATGCGATTCATGCAGGGGGAAATGTCAGGATTTTCCGTGCTTGCCAATCCGCATTTCGCCTGTTTCCTTCGCCACCCGTTTGCGAAACGGGCTGTAGCGCAGTCTGGTAGCGCACCTGCCTGGGGGGCAGGGGGTCGTGGGTTCAAATCCCGCCAGCCCGACCAATTCATTATCAATGAGTTGCGATCTAGGAAGGACTCGTTTATACCGTGGCTTATACCAGTCGCGGACGCCTCACTGTTCTGCGCTGGAGCTTACGGACCCTTCCTTGCATTGACTGGTGGAAGAAAGTGGTTGGCTATTCAAGCCCCGTATTTTGGCGTTGATTTCATGCCACGAAGCATTTTCGGGTAACCCCTTGATCGTTTCCATTGCTAGTTCCTTCGTGGACATACGCAAAGATTAGGAGATGTTGAATGCAGTTTAAAGGTGGATATCGGTGGCAACGACGGCCCCCAGCAACGCCGGGTGAGGGTGGAGAGTAGCAACCCCGGCACGCTATTCCTGCTGAGGCTCCGCTTCCGACTGAGACAGTCGGAACACATTCAAACGCATCACCCCAGGCCGGGGATCTTCCAGCCTTCGCGGTAATCCCTGCGGACGAATTGATTCGCCTCGGCGAGATCGAACTTCAGTCCCGGACTGTCCCACTTGAGCGTGGCGCCCGGGAAACGCGAAGCGATGCCGCCCAACAGGATGGCCTCGGTGAGCGGGCCGGCGTAGGAGAAATCCGCCGAGGTCTTGCCGTTGCCGCGGCAGGCTTCGATGAATTGCTCCCAGTGATCCGCTCCGGTGACGCGCGGCAGCTTGTAGTCCTTGAATTTCTCCTTGGAAAACAGTTCGAGGCGGCTGACGTGCGGGAGCAGCAGCACGCCCTCGGTGCCGATGAAGATGGAACCCTGATCCGGCAGCGGCTTGCCTTCTAACAAAGCGACGATTTCCGCCGGTGGCCTGGACGCGCCATCATACCAGGTGACGTTGATGCTTTCACCCTCCGTCATGGGCGTAGGGGCGAAGGAATAGATGACTTTCCCGTCGACCGCCCAGTTCCATGCGTTCGGCACCGGGCCTTCGGAGCGGACGGAGACGGGCGCGTTGAGTTTGAGGCTCTCGAAAATCGGATCGAGGATGTGGCAGCCCATGTCGCCAAGCGTGCCGGTGCCGAAGTCGAGCCGCTTGCGCCAGTTTCCCGGATGATAGTATCCGCCGCCGATGAACGGACGATCGGGGCGGACGCCGAGCCACAGGTTCCAGTCGAAACCCTCCGGCACGGGATCGGTCTTGTCCGGCTTGGCCGTCGGGTCGCCCCATGTCTTGGACGACCATGTGTGGACGTCCTTGATCTTACCGATCGCGCCGTCCTTGATGACCTGCGCGGCCATCCGGTAATAGACCGAGGAATGGATCTGGATGCCCATTTGCGTGACGACCTTCTTTTCCTTGGCCAGCTCGGTCATGCGGCGGACTTCATGCAGGCTGTGAGCGAGCGGCTTCTGGCCATAAACGTGCTTGCCCAGTTGCATCGCGCTGACGCCCATGGGTGCGTGCATGTGATCGGGAGTGGATACGTTGACGCTGTCGATGTTGCCGGCCTCCTTGTCGAGCATCTCCCGCCAGTCCTGATAGAATCGTGCCTTGGGGAATTTCGCGCGTGCCGGGGCCGCCTGGGCGAGGTCCACATCGCAGAACGCCACGATCTCGACGTTCTTGCAGTTCGAGATATGCGCGAGGTCGGACTCCGCCATGCCACCCAGACCGAAACAGGCGTGGCGGACCGTATTGGAGGCTGGCTGCGCCATCAAACGGGTGGAGATGAAGGGAGCGGTGGCTGCCGTGGTGCCGAGCAGCTTGAGTAGCGAACGGCGAGAGTAGAGAGACTGGTTTTTCATGGTGTGTGGTCTTAGTTCAGTTGAGTGGTTTGATTGAAATGTTACGGAACATCAAGGGATCACCGTGACCGGCAAAGCCGAAATAACCGCTTTTCCGGTCCTTTCCCGGATGAGGTTTTTGGTCCAAAAATTCTGTGACCTTGCTCACATCAGCATCGAGAGTTTTGGAGCCGTTGAGTTCCACCTGAATGGTGGAGCCTTTGACGGTGACTTCCTGATAGTTCCACTCCCCGGCGGGATATTGATATCCGGTGATGGCTCCAACCATGCCGTAAACCGATCCATGAACCTGACGGGGATCCAGTTTGATGCCTGTGACTTTTTCCCATTGTTCGTCGAGCACCTGTAATTCAGTCATGCCATCGTAAGCCGGGTTGCCTTGGCCGGGGAAGCGAATGGCGAGGCCGTTGTTGCCGCCGGGGTGCAGTTTGAATTCAAAACGCACGATGAAGTCCGCGAACTCGTCCTGGGTGTGGAGTGTGCCGTCTTTTCCCGGCAGCCACTCGATGGCTGAGTCGGTCACGCGGCATGCATCGGTCGCGCCGGCCCAACCGGAGAAGTCCTTGCCGTTGAAGGCTGGCTTAAATCCCTCGGGACCAGTTTCGCGCAGCAGCTTGTTAGCCTCGTCGCTGCCGATTTCCCGAATGAAGACATTCTTCCAGGAAATCTCGCCGCCGTGCGTTTGAAGTTGGATCGGGCCGCGTGCCGGGACCGGTTGCTTGCGGTCGTAGTAATTTTCCATCACCGCGCCATTGACGGTCTGCTGGTCGTTCAACCACACCCAGACCCGTGAGCCGACCATGATGATGCGGAGCTTGTTCCATTCGCCGAAGGGCTTGTCCACCTTGACGAGCGGATCTTTTCCGGGCGCGCCTGCCGAGTTGTTCCACAATCCGCCGGAGCCCTTGTCCGCGCCGATATTAAACTTGGCCGTTTCGGTGGAATCCCAGATCTGCACCTGCGGGCAGCCGCGCAGATAGATGCCGCTGTCGGCGAGTGGCACCGTCTTGTAGTCCACGAGCAACTCGAAGTTCCCGTAGGATTGATCGGTTGTGAGGAACAGGCCCTTGCCGTCATTGACGAGCACGCCGTTTTCCACGCGCCAGTGATTCTGGATATCGGCCAGGGAAGCGTCGTGCTTCGCTTTGAACTCGTCAGCTGGCAGCGCGAGATATTTGCGTGGATCCTCGGTTTCCGCGCCCCACCAGCCGCTCAAGTCGGTGCCGTTGAAGAGCGCGGTGAAACCCTGGGGAGTGGTGTTCTCTGCGGATTGAGCCGGGGTTGCGGACACGAGTGAGGCGGCGCATATCAACGCCAAGGCAAACGGGTGGTTTTTCATGATTAGGAATGGATTAGCGGGCTCAATGCGGCGTCTTTGTTTCACCCTCGGCAGGGTCGACATTGTCGCGGAAAAACAGCAGGAAAATCACCGCGATGACGGCTGCCATGCCTGCGGGGAAAAGCCAGTAGTGTTTCCAGTCAGTCATCGCCTTGGTGACGAGTTCCGGGTTGACGCCCTCGGGGTATCCCTTGCCGAACATGCCGGCCATGGATTCGAGGAACGTGGGCGCGGGCTGGCTGCCTGCGGTGGCCTTGATGTTTTCCATCAGCGCGGCGTGGTTCACGGGGGCGGCCCCGTAAGCGCCGAGGGTGTTAGGAAGCGGGATGGTGGTGAATGGCAGGTTGCCGCCGAACGCCATGCGGAAGCCGAAGAACATCCCCAGGCCCTGGGTGAGGAACACCAGCAGGCTCTGCGCCTGGCCGCGGACTTCGGCGGGCGCCTTCTTGTCGGTGTAGATGAAGCCGGTGACGAAGAAGAAATCGTAACAGATGCCGTGAAGCGCCACGCCCATCAGAAGCATCCACGTCACTTGTTCGGGAGCGCCGAAGGAGAACAGGACGTAGCGCAGCACCCAGCAGCCCATGCCGACGAGCAACATCAGTTTCACGCCGAGTCTGCGGAAGAAGAACGGGATGAGCAGCATGAAGATGATCTCGGACATCTGGCCGAGGGTCATCGTCGATGCGGCTTGTTTGAAACCGGCGGCACCGAGATAGGCGGAGGTTTGCCCGTAGTAGTAGCCGAGCGGGATGCAGATCAGCGTCGAGCAGATGGCGAACACCAGAAACGACGGGTTTTTCAGCAGTTTGAGCGCGTCCAACATGAACAGCGAACCGATATCGATGGGCTTGCCTTTGGCGGGCGGCGGCGTGTGGGGAAGCGTGAAGCTATACACGCCCAGCGCGATGCTGGAGGCGGCGGCGATCCAAAAAATGTTCAACGACGCGGACCATCCGGCGATGCCGAGCGCGAGGCCGGCGACGATCCAGCCGATCGTGCCCCAGACGCGGGCTTTCGGGAACAATTCCTGCGGCAGGTGCGTGAAGGTGATCGTGTTGCCGAGGCCGAGGGTAGGCATGTAGCAGAGCATGTAGGCGATCATCAACCAGACGATCTGCCCGCCTTTTTCCGCGCCTTGCGGTGCGATGATGGCGATGGCGCACATGATCCCGCCGCCTATCAGCATCAGCACACCCATCACGCGCTCGGAGGAGAACAGGCGGTCGGCGATGAGGCCGAGGAAGAGCGGGGCGAAGATGGCGGCGATCGGCGCGCTTTCGTAAGCACCGCCGATAGATCCGGACAAGCCGTTGTTACCCATCGCGAGGGCGAGCGTGGCGAACCACGACCCCCATGCGAAGAACTGGAGGAACATCATCACGGAAAGCCGGATGAGAATGGAGCGCGGGGATGGAGTCATGGTTGTTTTTGGTTCAGAGTTTCACAGATGCGCCGCGGCGGATGGATTGTTCCTCGGCTTCGCAAATTTCAAGAGCCGTCACGCCGTCGAGGGCGGTGACAACGGCCGGAGCCTGGCGTTTCGCCACGCAGTCGATGATGTAATCGATTTCCTTCGAGTAGCCATCGCCGTCGCCGGTTTCCACCACGCGGGGTTCCTTGCCGGTTTCCGAGACGATCAGGGCGTTAGCACCGCGGGCCAGATCGAAGTCGATCGTCGCGTTTTCGCAGAGCAGCGTGTAGGACATGTTGAACCCTTGGTTCAGCAACCAGCTTCCTTCGGCGTAAACGTTAGGACCTCCCGGATAGTTGTATTGCGTGACGACATGGTTGATGGCTCCGCTTGCGGCGAGCACGCCGGTGGAAAAAACACCCGCGGGGCGGCCGAAGAGGTGGTTCACGAAATCGGTGTCGTGGATGTGGAGGTCGAACAACGCGCCGCCCAGATCCTGGCCGCCGGAGTAGGTGCCTTGCTGACTCCATCCGGGCATCGCGGAATCGCGGCGGAATCTAGCGGTAAGCACTTTGCCGCAGGTTTCTTCCGCCACCGCTTGCTTGAGCCAGCTCCAGCCGGGCCAGAAGCGCATGCACATGGCGGGCATCAGGATGCCGGGCGATTTCGCCGCGATTGCTAGAATTTCACGCGCCTCCGCCGAGGTGCGGGCGAGCGGTTTCTCGCAGATGACATGTTTGCCCGCGTTCAGCGCGGCGATGACCTGCGCGGCGTGCAGCGGCGTCGGCGTGCAAATATCCACCAGCTCCACGTCCGCGTCGGCGAGGAGTTCCTCGGTCGTGCGGTAAACCTTCACGTCCGGGCCGAGGTCGATGTCGTCAGATTTCGTGATGTTGCCGGAGACTCCGGCGAGCACGCCGTTGACCGGCGCGCGCATGGCGTCGCAGACGGCGACCACGCGGGCTTGTGGGTTGGCGAGATAGGCGCGGAGGTGGGTCACGCCCATGAAGCCGAGGCCGACGACGGCCACGTTCACGGGTTTTTCGGTGGCGGCGGACATGTTGTTAGCGGATGGATTGGAGGACGACTTCCCGCGCGGTGCGGATGTCGGCGACGCGCTGGTCACCGGCTTCGCGCTCGATCACGATGTCGCCGGTGAAATGGATTTCCGCGAGTGTTGCGAAAAACGCGTGCCAGTCAACCTGCCCGTCGCCGACGGCGACCTCCTCGCCCCAGGTGCCGGGAACGGCGCTTGCGTTGGCGTCCTTGACGTGCACCTGCCGGATCCACGGCGCGAGCACGCGCACGGCCTCGATGGGGTCGCCCTTGCCGTAGAGCAGCATGTTGGCGGGGTCGAAATTGACGACCACGTTCGACTGCCGGAGCTCGCCTAACAAAGTCGCCAGTCCGGCCGCGGTTTCCTGGCCGGTTTCCAAACCGACGCTGATGTCTGCGGCGGCGAAAATTTCGGCCACGGTCTTGAGGCGGCCGACCATTTTCGCGAAATCCGGGTCCGCCGGATCGTGCGGCACGAAGCCGGCGTGGAAGGTGACGAGCTTCAAGCCGAGCGCGGTGGCGATTTCCACGGTGGCGCGGATGTTTTCGAGATTCCGGTCCCAAGTCTCATCGGGCGCGATCCCGCCGGTCTCGCGGATCGTGTCCAGCGTCGAGTAGTCCTCGCCGACGCAGCCGAACATGCCGGAGATGATTTGGATGCCGGCCTGTTTGAGAATCGCTTCCGTCCCGCCCCAGACGGCGGGTTCGTCGCGCAGCGGGTCGAGCGCGAGCTGGACGCGGTAAACGCCTGTTTCCTGGAGTTTTCCGGCGAGTTCCTGCGGGGTGGCCGCTTGCAGCGACCATGAGCAGACGGCGATTCGTTGGGGCAGGGTGAGGGAATTCATGGAAATTCAACGTGGCTGACGATACGTGCCGGCCGGACGGACCTTTCACTTCCGGCGGGCACGCGGCGGCTAGGCCTCGTAGCCTGAGCAAGGGGGGCGCGGTCCGCAACTCGTTAGATCCCGCGAGCTCGGTTGTTTCATATCAGGCAGGGGAAGGGATGCCGTTGCGGAAAGGGTCGGAAGGATTGAAGAGGTAGGAGCTTTCCCCGTTCACCCAGGCGCGGCCGGTGACAACGGGGACGACCGGGCCGTCGGTTAGGGCCTCCACGCGGCCGCTGAAGACGGTGTCGAGGATGCCGGCCTGTTTCCAGATCTCGCCGGGGCTGAGTTTTCCGTCGGCGTGAAGGCAGGCGAGTTTGGCGCTGACGCCGGTGCCGCAGGGCGAGCGGTCGTAGGCTTTGCCGGGGCAGAGCACGAAGTTGCGGCTGTCGGCAAGCGCGGGGTCCCCAGGCGGGCCGAAGACCTCGACATGGTCGATCTCCGCGCCGTCGTCGCCGGTGACACCTTGTTTTTCGAGCTCTTGGCGGACGAGCCGGGTGAAATCCATCAGCGCTTCAAGATTTCTGAATTCCACGCGCGGGCCCTGGTTGTCGATGAGGAAAAACCAGTTTCCGCCCCAGGCGATGTCGCCGCGCACGATGCCATGGCCGGGGACCTCGACCGCCACACCGGCTTGCTTGCGGTAGCTCGGGACATTCGCCACCTCGACGGAGCCATCCTCGTGCAAAGTGGCCACCACCACACCGACGGGGGTGTCGATCCGGTGGGTGCCGGTGCTAATTTTCCCGATGTGGGCGAGCGTCACGACGAGTCCGATGGTGCCGTGGATGCACATGTTGAGGGTCGAGTGGTTGTTGAAAAAAATCACGCCGCAGACGCAGTCGGGTTCGGCGGGCTCGCAGATCACGGCACCGACCATCGCGTCGTGGCCGCGGGGTTCGTTGCAGACGGCGCTGCGCAGCCAGTCGTGATTCTCACGCAGCCGTTTGGATTTTTCCGCCATGGTCCCGCAGCCCAGATCGGGCGCGCCGGAGATGACGACCCGGGTAGGTTCACCTTCGGTGTGGGAATCGATAATTTGGAGTGGGGCCTGGTTCATGATTGCGTTGTTTATATATAGTCACGGTCTTGGCGAATGTTATAGCGGGAGCTTCCAAACCCGTGCAAGACCCGCGAGCTGACGTTTCTTAATGAAACCGACCTGGCGACATCGCGTCGATCGGGCGGAACGGCGGGTCTCCGGCAAGCAGATCGGCGATCAGCCGACCACTAACCGGGCCGAGGCTCAGGCCCATCATGGCGTGGCCGCCGGCGGCGAGCAGGTTCGGCAGGCCGGCGACCTGGCCGAGATACGGGACGCCGTCCGGCGAGACGGGACGCAGCCCGGCCCATGGCTCGACGGCGTCGAAATCGCGCTCCGAGAACTTCGGAAAATAGCTGCTCACGGATTTCACGATGCCGCGGACCCGCGCCGGATTGACCGAGAGGTCAAGCCCGCCGACCTCCATGGTGCCTCCGAAGCGCAGGCTGCCGTCCATCGGCGTGATCGCGACCTTGGCCTCGGCGAAGATCGAGCAGAGCTCCGGCATTTCCGGCGGCGAGGGCAGCGTTAGAGAATACCCTTTCCCCGCCTGCAGCGGCAGTTTGATGTCCACGGATTTTAACAGGTCCGCGCTCCACGAGCCGCCGGCGATGACGAATTTCCCGCCCTCGAAGCGTTGTCCGCCGCCAGTCATGGCGGTCACCGCGCCGCCGCGGGTTTCGATCGAGTCGATCGTCACGCCGCTTTCGATCAGGCCGCCCGCGACGATTACCCGACGCCGGATAGAAGCCATGAACCGGCCGGGTTCCAGGTGGCAGTCCTGCGGGAAATAGACCGCTCCGGCGACGTTCATAGTGATCGCCGGGTCGAGCCGCGCGGTGGCGGCGGCGTCCAGAACCTCGGCCTGCAAGCCGATCTCATGCGCGTCCCTTGCGACACGGGCTTCCTCGTCCAGACCCTTTTGAGTGTTGCAGAGCATCAGCAGGCCGCGCCTCACCAGGCCGAAGTCCTCCTCCTCCGCCAGCTCGGCGAACAAGCGCCGGCTCTCCAGATTGAGGTCGCGCAGCAGCTCGCGTGACGCGGCGACGTGGCGCTCCGTGGAGTGCTGATAGAACAGCCAGCCCCAGTGCATCAGATCGAGGTTCAACCGGGGGCGGATATAGAAAGGGCTTTCCGGATCAAACATCCAGCGCAGGCCTTTGGAAATCATCCCCGGCGCGGCGAGCGGCGTGAAATGGCTGGGAACGATCATGCCCGCGTTTCCCATCGAACAATTGTCCGCCCCCGCCGCTTCGCGCTCGATCACGGTGACCGCGAACCCGCGCTTCAACGCATAATACGCCGAGCACAGCCCGATGACTCCGCCGCCCACGATGACCACCTGGTTCCTTGTCATGTGACCCATGCTAATCAGCTCGCCTTGTCGATGTCTGGAGAAAAACCTTATCAAATAGCAAAACGGGCGGGCCAATCCATGACAGCACGAGGGAATCTCCGGTTGCTCGCTGGCCGGCGCGCCGTAAAACTCCGTGGGGATCGTGCCATCCACCTCTACGCCACTTCCCCACCGACCGTCTCCCAGCCCTGAAAATCACCTCGCCCAAGGAATTTCTCCATATCCTTCAAACCGCAAAGCCATGATCATCCAAGCTACGAAATACGTTCCGCCCCTGCGACAAAAAGCTGGCCGGGGCGAAGTCAACTCTCCCGAAATGCCGAGAAGTTGGGCCATAAATGGCGGGAGCAGGCGAACAAGGACCCGATTCACGGAAGATTTTGAAATGCGAAACCTCACCCGAAACAAGGAAATGGACTAATTTTCCGACTACTTTACGGTATCCCTCATGATCACGCGCACCTCACCGCCCAAGACCCTCTCCGTGAGCGAATTCAAGACCCATTGCACCGACGCGCTGCGTGAGGTCGAAACCTCAGGAATCCCTCTCCAAATCACCCGCCACGGCAGGCCGGTGGCGGTGGTCTGCAAACCCGGTGACGATTCACTCACACAACCCAAGGCAAAACCCCTACGCGATTGGATGGGCTCGCTCGCCGGAACTATCGAGTTCGCAGCGGACTACGATCCCGCCGAACCCACATTCTCCCCGCAAGACTGGGAGGATCACCCGGCCAACCTCACGGACCCATGAATTACCTGCTCGATACCAATGCCTGGCTCCAGCTCGGTCAGGCACCCACCCAGATCCCGCTTCGGGTCCGTAAAATCCTCTTGGCAGAGAACACCATCGCCCTCTCTCCCATCAGCATCATCGAGATCGCCCAAAAACAAAGTAACGGTCGGCTCACCCTCAGCGCGCCCCTCGAAGAATGGGTCTCCAAGGCACTCTTCGATGGCTTGAAACTCCTCCCCCTCACCCCGGAAATCGCCTGCGACGCCTACCGCATTCCTGATTTCCACGGAGATCCCGCCGATCGCATCATCGCCGCCACCGCCCGCGCCCATCAACTCACCCTCGTCACCTGTGATCGGAAGCTCATCGCCTCGCCTCATGTGAAAACCCTCTCCACCCGATGAACCAAAATCATGTCAGATCTCAAGAATCAACAGTTGTGTTGAACTGAGAGACCTGCCCCGATTTATGAGATTTCTTCAATCACAGGGGGGGGGGTGTCTTGCCGGTCCTGAAAAATTCCGGCAACCTGCTCATACCCCCATAAAACGGGAAAATCGCCGCAGACAACGCCAGCCTGCACCACCATCTTTGGCACCAAGAACAAAACCAAGCCCGCCCCCTATTCCGGCAAGGTCCAAATCATCGGCCGATTCCATGTCGATCCCACATTGGGAAAGACCGAAGCCACCCGCCTCGTCCACGACGACGGTGCCGAAGTCCTCTCCGCCGCCACCCGCGAACTGCTGATCAATCTCACCTCACGCTCCCTCCACGGAGAGTTTGTTCTGCCAGGGGTCAGTTTCACGGATGTTAAGCCTAACGTCGAACAGCGCGCAAAGCGCGGCGCGTCTTCCGACCTCGGAGCCATTCTCGCAAGCGTCACGGATGTCCCACCAGTTCCGGGCGACGAAAAATAGTGCCCGCCGCAGAAAGGAACTTCCGGCTTGGCTCAGCCCACTCGCCGCTGTATCTATCCACCATGAAAGCGAAAGTCACCTACTGGCGCGAGTCCGATGGCAAGTATCTCGGCTACCTGAACGATTACCCGGATCACTGGACCCAAGGCGAGGATTTGGACGATCTCAAAATTCACCTCCGCGATCTCTTCGGACTCTTTGGCAACGGAGACATCCCCGGTATCCGGAAAGAAGAAGAACTCGAAATCGCGTGAAAAGGCGGGAACTCGTGACCCAGCTGGAAAACGCCGGCTGCCGCTTGTTGCGCCATGGTTCCTGCCACGACATCTACCACAATCCGGAAACCGGACGCTCCCAGCCGGTTCCCCGCCACCGGGAAATCAACGAAATCCTCGCAAAGAAGATCCTCAAGGATTTGACGAAGCAGCCGGAATGAAACGCTGCGCCCATGGCTAAACCCCATCGACATCGTTTCACTTCATGCCATCCTCAAAACCCCATCACCCGCCGCTTGAAGTATCCGCCGTCCGCGCCAATGCTTTTTAGCCTGATTCACTGCCCCCGATTCCCGCAATGCGATGACCTATCCCAACCCCGAGCAACGACAGGTCCTCGATCACCTCCACGGCACCTTGCTCGTATTGGCACCCGCAGGCACCGGCAAGACCCGGCTCATGGCCGACCGCCTCGCCGCCGTGATCGCCGCCGGCATTGGCAGCGCCACCCTCCGCACCCTCTGGACCGATGGCCAACTTTGCGGCCTCAAAATCACCGACCTCTTCTACGTCGCCCTCACCCGCGCCAAACGCCACCTCATCCTCACCTCCCACCTCAACAACGATTGGAACCGCGCCAAGCCTGCCAGCAGCTTTGTCGCTTGCCTGAGATGATGTCACACGAAAGATGAAAATTTTCACCAGAATCAGGGTTCTCCCCCACCGATTCATCACTCGCTCCCGCCTTATCGTCGAGTATTGAGGTCCCAAAAATCCAGATTGTCCAACTCCACCAAACCGTGTAGCTCCCGCCCCTGACCATCACCCACCAAACCGTCGTTGACAGCCAGGGGAAACCTGCGGCGGCGTTGATCCCTTGGTCCGAATTCCTCCTGATCCAGGAAATCCTCGAAGGCGGTGACGTCACTGCGGAGGAAGCTGCCACTCCCCGTGAAGCCGAAGCTGACCGTCGAACAGGCAACCGGGATGCTTTCGTCGATCTTGCATCATTGAAAGCCGAACTCGCTCTTTGAGATGCGCCGGATCGTCCTGCACCGCCGCGCCGTCAAATACCTGCGCTGCATGCCACGCGACCGCCAAGCACAGATCGTTCTAGCACTTGAGGAAATCGCAGCCGTCCAGAACCTGGGCGAGCATCCCCACATCAAGGCGCTGTCAGGGGAATTCACCGGATGGTTCCGGCTCCGCACCGGAGTTTAACGATCCATCGTCCAGCCCCGTCAAGAAGACGCCGACGAAGTTCTCTACGTCGATTATATCGGACCTCGCGGCGACGCTTATTGAGATCAAACTTCTTGAACCCATCATCTCACTGCCATGACACTTACCGCCGAACCCAACCAGAAGGCCAAAGCCATCTGCGGCAGCAGCCTGAAAAGCCGGTAGGGCTGGTGGTTTTTCAACAACCGGAGATGGAGCATTACCAACGGTTGGTGGAGTCCGCGCGGGCGCGGTTGGCGGATCTGGAGCTGGAATACGGGATCGAGAAATCGAAGGTGGACTCGGTGCGCTCGCGCTTGTTCGGTGCCCTGCGTCCCTACTACCAGTAACGCGACCGACTGCGACTCTTGATCCAATAGCACAAGGGGAGCACACGCGCCCTCGCGTGTGGATTTCAGCGCCCTCGCTGAAATCATGCGTCGAATCACGAGGACGGCCTGAACTGTCATGCCAGCCGACCATGCCGCGAGGGCGCGTGTGCTCCCCTCGTTTCCCTCGACCCGGAGCACAGGCTGATGGAACTGCGGTCGCTCTGCGAGCACCTTCAGGCAAGGATCTTGGAAATGATCGAGACGCCACAGCCACGCAGAGCGGGAATTGGCGGGCGGGGTGCCGGTTTGAGATTCAGCTAATGACAGCAGGACGGCAGTTCCTCCACCTGTGTTTTGGTCTCCCCATCGTAAAACTCCGTGGGAATCGTGCCGTGCAGCCGCAGCGCGAGCACCAGCGCGGTGACGAAGGCCAGCCCGCAGCGCAGGCGGCTCATCGCGAGCGGCGTCAGCTTCGCCCGGATGCGGTGAAATTGATGTTGCGCGAGCCACAGCAGCGGCACCGTGCCGAGGCCGAACGCGAGCGTGAACTCCGCGCCCTTCGCGGCGGAACCGGCGAGCAGCGCCGCGCCTAAAACCAGATAGAGCGGGCCGCAGGGCAGAAAGGGTGTTAGCAAGACCCATCGCCGAGGCGCCGCCGTATGCGGAGAGCTTGCAAGCCTTGAAGCGCGCCCGCGCGGTGAGGCGGTTGAGGATGGCCGGGCGCGGGACTTTTTTTCTAACCCGAAGGCCATCATCAGCAGGACGAGGAATGCGAGCACCACATAGATCCAGGAATTGCGGGAGACGAATTCAGAGATGGTTTTCATCGGTGGGTTAGTCTTTATCTTTGTCGCCATGGTCATCCTCTTCCTCATAGACGGATTGAGGATTCGGGCCAAGAAAGCGGGCGGTTTTCTCTAGGACGACATCGCCGGGATCGGCGTGGACCTCGATGTCGATGCCGGTCGGGCAGACTTGCACGCAGCGGTGGCAGTCGATGCAGTCGCCCTTCACCCTGCCTTTCGCGCCGCGGGGTTCGCCGCGTTTGTAATCGTAGCCGACGTTGATGGTGTCGTCGTCCGTTAGCGCGCTCTGGAGGCGGCCGTAAGGGCACATGATGATGCAGAACGGCTCGCGGCCGACGTATGATTCTTTCTGGGAGAAAATGGCGGAGTTTCCCAATCTCTACGCGGACACCAGCGCGCTGAATACGCCGATCCGATGCGCCGCGCTGAGGCGGATTCTGGATTGCGGCTTGCACGAGCGCTTCGTCCACGGCAGCGATTTTCCGGTTCCGATCGGGACCTGGTATGCCCGGCTCCGCGGCCTGATCGACGGCGAGGCGCGGGCGCGGGGATTTCAAATCTGATCGAGCGTGATGTCGTGCTGAAAGAGGCGATGGAATTTGACGAGGCGCACTTCACGCGGCTGTGGCAGGTGCTGCGGCCGGTTTGAGGGAGACGGAACCTTGACCTCTGCCGAAATGCGTGACAGAAAAAGTGACGGACCGAGCCTATCCACCGGGCCACCGATGATACAACCAACCACCGATCTCATGAACCTCATCACACGACTTGGCATGTTTGCCATCGCAGGAGCCGCTCTCGCCCTTTCCTCCTGCGCCACCGGAGGCAAATCGCCCTCCGGGATTCTCTCGAATTTCTCCCAGCTGGACGCCGGCTACGGCACGGAAAACGCGGTGTCCTCCTACGTCCAGCCCGGCGCGGACTTCAAACAATACGACAGCGTGATCATCGACCCGGTGACCACCGTGGTCGCCTCGCCGGGCGTCAGTCCCGCGGTGACGGACCAACTCGCCACCTACCTGAGCGAGTCGCTGAATAGCCAGATGACCGACTTGAAAATCGTCAGCACTCCCGGTCCGAAGACTCTCCGGGTCCGCACGGGTCTGACGGACGTGATCACCGCCCAACAGGCCGGCAAGGGCGTGAAAGCCGTGCATGCCGCGCCGCGCGCCACGTTGAGCGGCAAGCTGGGTTCCGCCACCGTGGCGACCTTCGTTTCCAATGTTTGCTTTGAGGGTGAAATCCTCGATTCTGTGAGTGGCGAGCGGCTGGTCGCGCTGGTGGATCACCGGCTCGGTTCGAAGCGCGAGGCCACCGAGGCGACTTCATGGGCAGCGGTCCGCAGCGGCGTGAATCAAGGAGTGGTGAGACTTCGCGAGCGCTTCAAGGCCGTGCGCTAACCGGCTTGGCATTCGATTTCCGCGCCGATGACCAACTGCGACGAGATCGCTTTTTTCGATTTCCAAGCCACGGAGAAAAGCGCTTCTCCCCGGACCTTGGCGAACTATCGGGACGCGCTTGCCGTCTATCAAAAATGGCGGGGCGGGGAATTCGGCGGTTGGCGTGACGAGACCGCCGATGATTTCCGCGACTATCTGTTCGCGCTGATGAAGCAGGGATTTAAGCGCGCGACCATCCGCCTGCGCTTCGCCGCGCTGCGATCGTTTTACAAATTTCTCGTGCTCCGCCGCGGGCTGGCGCACAGCCCGGTGGCCGAGGTGCAACTGCCGAAACCCGAACGCGGCCTGCCGGTGGTGCTGACCCTCTCCCAGATCGACGAGCTGCTAGGCATACCGTTGCAGGGAACTCCCGACAAGAAATCACCGCCTTGGCTGCCGCTGCGCGATGCGGCCATCCTCGAACTTTTTTACTCCTGCGGGCTGCGGATTTCCGAGCTGCTAGCGCTGGATGTGAAGCACCTCGATTTCATCGGCGAGACTGTGCGGGTCACCGGAAAAGGCTCGAAAGAGCGCATCGTCCCGATCGGCGGACCGGCGATCAACGCCATCCAACGCTACCGACAGGAAGCGGCGGTCACCTCCGGGCCGCTGTTTCTCAGCATCCGCAAGCGCCGCATCACCCAACAGGCGGTGGATCAGTTGCTCAAGAAATACCTCAAGCGCAGCAGCATTCCCTTCGCCATCAGCCCGCACAAACTCCGCCACAGTTTCGCCACCCACCTGCTAGATGCCGGGGCGGATCTCCGCAGCGTGCAGGCGCTGCTCGGCCACGCCTCGCTTTCCACCACGCAAATTTACACCCACGTGACCAAGGAGCGCCTCAAGGAAGCCTACGACACCGCCCATCCCAGAGCGTGAAATCTATCCTCGTGAACCTCGCCTGCATCCTGAGTTTTTTCGGCATTTCCGCATGCGCGACGCGCGTTCCGCTGCCCGCCGGTCCGGGCAGAGCCGAGCTGTCCGGCCGCGTCCGCGCCAAGCCGGAGCTGGCGGTGCTTTTCGTGGGTAACAGCTATAGCTTCGGGTTGCCCAAGGCGTTTTCAAAACTCGCCGCCGCGCAGGGTCAAAAAGTCCGCATCGGTCACGCGACCTACGGCGGCTGGACGCTCAAAATGCACGCCGCCAACAACGCGACGCTGCGAAAAATCCGCGACGCCCGCTGGGACATCGTCGTCATCCAGGAGCAAAGCGAGATCCCGGCCCTGCCGTCAGTCATCCGTGCGGCAGCGATGTTTCCGCCGCTACGGCAACTCGTCCGGGAAACCCGCCAAAGCGGAGCCGTGCCAGTGCTCTATCAGACATGGGGCCGCCGCGACGGCGATCCAAAACTGCGGCAGGACGACTTTCACGCAATGAACGCCCGGCTCCGCGACGGCTATCACGCAGCGGCGAAAGACGCAGGCGGCCTGGTCGTCGTGCCCGTCGGCGATGCCTGGGAAAGCGAGATTTCCGCAGGCCGGGGCGACGGACTTTTCATGGACGACGGCAGCCACCCCGCACCGCGCGGAACCGAATTGATCGCGGAAACCTTCTTCGCTGCGTTCTTCCGCGAGTGATTTATTTCCTCGGAATCGTCAGCGACTGGCCCGGCCGGATAAGCGTGCCGGAAATGCCGTTGGCACTCTTGATCGCGGAAACCGACGAGCCGGTGCGGCTCGCGATGGCGGAGAGCGAGTCGCCGCTCTTGACGACGTAACGCGTGGATTTCGGTTTCAGCTTGGCCTTGGTTTTTACCACGACCGGCTTAGATTTGATCTCGACGGGCTCGGATTTCGCCACCGTCGGCTTGAATTTCGACTTGGTGGATTTCGACTTGGACGTCACCTGGGTTTGCGAAATGACCGGAACCGGCTTGGAAACACCGCCCGGCGGGAGCGGATTGGAATTCTGCGGAGGTTGTTCGTTTTGAGCGATTTGCGGCAGATCGTCGGACTGCGTTTCGTGCGGCGAAGGCGCGCTGCCGGGCTTGCGCCACTTCGAAGGATTATCGGCCCACTCCTCGACGTAACGCCCGTTTTTGTCAAAAGGCCCGGTGCCCGCGAGCTGGGTGCCGGCGCTGCCCCGGCCGGAGTTGGCGCAGCTGGAAAATGCGAGGACGAATGCGCAGGATGCGGAAATCCAAAGAACTGTTTTCATGCGGGGAATGATGGGGCATCCCGCGGCTTTGGCAAAAGCATAGTTAATCGGCCCGGATATTTTTTCCCGGAACAGCGCGCAAACATCGCTCGGACGGAACTTCAACCTTGCACCGGACCACGCCAGATGGCAGGAAATCCGGCGCAGAGACGTGAGGGGCATTAGCTCAGTTGGTAGAGCGCTTCGTTCGCAATGAAGAGGTCAGGAGTTCGAATCTCCTATGCTCCACGCCCCTGAAAACCGTCAAAACCGCTGGTTTTCAGGGCTTTTTCGGCATCCACCCGGAATCACGCTCCTCCGCCGGAATTCGCCCCGGCTCCTCGAAATCCGGATGAATGGTGCGTTTTTGGCAATCCAATTGGCAGCTATTGATGCGCAGGCGGTGCTGGAAGCGGAGAGCAAGTCCGGCGTGGAATAGAGGTGGCGCGCGCGTGATGTCACTTCACCGGCCGTGGTGGAACAGGCGCACACGTCACGGCGGAGCGTTAGGACCCGCGGAATCCATCGGCGGCCTTGGACTGCGTGCGGCCTGCCGCCGCTTTCCGTGAGACAGCTCGTTGTTCGCCGGGGAGAGTCCAGGTCCTTTTCGTTTCCGCCGAGTGGCGGGGAGCCCGCTTCCATCACAGCGCGTCCACGATTTCCTTGAGCACTTGCAGGCCGTTAGGCTGCATGATTCCCATGCCGCCGCCGGGAAGAAACCACACGCCCTGCCCGGCATCCCGGCAGTAAATGATCCGCGCCCCCTCGGAGGATGTCGCCTGATAGAAGTTATCGGCGGAGTGCTTCGCGAGGAAATCGAAATAGCGCCCGCACCACGGATCGGTGACAATGGGAAACTGCTTCTCACCGATCTCCTTGAGCTCGGCAAGGGTAACAGGTTGGATGGTTTTCCGAACCGATTCGCGGCGGAAATCCATCGAATTATTCATCGTGTCGTCGTCGTAGTGCATGGCTTTATTCTCCTTTCACGCGGCGGATTTCAGTGCGTCCGATGGCCGGCCGTGGCTCGCCGTCGAGCGTGCGATTGCCGGATTCCCAGAAATACCGGTCGTCGCTGGCCTTGGTGATGGTTTGATCGGCGCTGGTGCGGCTGCCGTCTGCGGCGTAGCCGGTTTCCCGTGCCAGCCAACGCTCCCCCTCGCGGGTCCAATCGCCTTGGGAGTAACCACCGGCGTCGTCGAAAGTCCATGAATGAATGGCTCCTTGGACCGGGTCCCAGCCGATGATCTGCCAGCCTTCAAGCACCGGATCGTCGCCACGTTTCACCGCGACGTTGCGGGTGAGGAAATTGCCGCCGCTCGCCCATTGGTAGCGGCTGTGAATGGTCATGCCCGCCTCCTTGTCCGCCTCCTCCCAATGACCTAGCAGCCAGGCAAGCTCCGCCAGCCTGTCGTTCGCGGTGATTTCCGGCATCGGCGTCTCGATGAGCTGGCTGATTTTCCACTTGTCGTCCTTCTTGACGTGGACCGCGGTGTAGAGCGACTCGCTCACGTCACCGGTTTTGGAAACCACGCGGGTCGAGCCTTTTTCCACCAGCACCTCGGCGGTGAGCGGCTTGACGGAATCCACGGTGATCGAGAGTTTCGCGCCCTTGTTAGCGCGGAACGCGTCGCGCAGGCTGGCCTTGAGAGCGGCGTTTCCGCTGAAGGTGCGGCCGTCGTCGGAGGTGTATTCGGCGTCCTCGGTGAAAAAGGCGGCGAGCGCCTCGACATCGGCCTTGGCGTAGGCCGCCTCGTAGGCGCGGTCGTTGGCGAGTGCCGCAGCCATCTCGGGGGGCATGGCGGCGGGGTCTTTCCCGGCATCCTGACCCGGACTGAGACCGGCGGATGAGAGGGCGATCAAGGCGATGGCGAGCGCGGTTTTCATGGCAGGCAGATTGGGGGTTAAATGAATCGACAGATGCAATCTCGCACACAAGGACAATTGCTTCAACTTCAGACATCCTGATCCGGGCGGAAAATGATTTGGCGCACATTCAGCTCGTGAAACACGCAGCCGATGTGATAACGCGCCACAATCAATGTCGCGGCCGCGACATTGATTGTGGATGACTTGTGCGTGTATGTGCCAAATCATTTTCTGATTGAATCCTCAAATCTCCGAAAGTCTCGAGAGCCGAATCAGGATGTCTGAACTTCCAAAGAGCACTCGAAGACCACGCCGCGCGAATTTCACGTGATGGAGCAGGTAGTCGCCGGATGCGGAAAACCCGCAGTCGCTCGGTGCCGGATTTGATGAGGCTAGCGCTCACGGCCGGGGCTTTCAATTTGACAGGCGGCTGGCTCGTCGTTAGCCATTGAGCGTGCCGAATCAAACGGGCGATGCCTCGGAAACCGCACCCACTCCGCCATTCCGAAACGAGAGCCAATCCCCAAACACTTGAAATCTAACGAAATTCTCGCCCCGCGGCTTCAAGCGCTGACCATGGCGGCCGTCGCCGTGCTCTGCGGCTGCAAGAAACCCGAAGTCGCCGCGCCACCGCCACCGGTCGTCGAAGTCATGGAAATCACCACCTCCGAGGTGCCGCTTTCCTCCACGCTCATCGGCCAGCTCGACTCGCCGCAAAACGTCGAGATCCGCGCACGCGTCGAGGGCTTCGTGGACAAGATGCCATTCACCGAGGGCGTCGAGGTGAAAGAAGGCGATGTGTTGTTCGAGCTCGATAAAAAGCCGTTTCTCGAAAAACTGGCCGCCGCCACCGGTGCCTTGGCCGAGGCCAACGCCGCTCTCAGCAAGTATAAGGCAGACGTCGCACGCCTCGAGCCGCTCTATCAAAAAAAGGCGATTCCCAAGCAAGATCTGGATAACGCGCTGGCTTCGGTGGATGTTGGTGAGGCCGGTGTGGTCACCGCCAAGGCGCGAGTCGAGTCCACCCAAATCGATGTCGGTTATTGCACGGTGAAAGCGCCCACCACCGGGCTCATCGGCGCCGCGCAGGTCGCCATCGGCGAGCTGGTGGGCAAGGGCGAGCCCACTTTGTTAGCCACCATTTCCACCCTCGATCCTATCTGGTTCTACTGCAACGTCAGCGAGGTGGACTACGTCAAAGCCGAGGAGAAAAGCCGCGCTCTGGGCCGCGACGTCGCCAGCCTGCCGCTGACCCTGATCCTCGCCGGCGGAGCCGAACATCCCGACCAGGGTCGATTCGTCTTCATCGACCGCGCGGTGAACGTGAAAACCGGCACCTTGCGCGTCCGCGCCGAGTTTTCTAACAAAAAGAAGCTGCTGCGTCCCGGCATGTTCGCCCGGGTTCGCATCGACCTGGGCACCCGCAAAGACAGCCTCGAAGTCCCGGAACGCGCGATCGTCGAGCTCCAAGGCAAGACTTTCCTCTGGATCATCACTCCGGAAAACACCGCCAGCCAGCGACCGGTCAAGGTCGGCGAGCTGGTCAATTCAAAGGTCAGTATTCTTGAAGGCATCAAGCCCGGAGAGCGCATCGTCGTCGAGGGCTTGCAGAAAGCGCGCGAGGGCGCTCCGGTCACGCCGATGACCGCAGCCCAGATGGCCGCCATGCAATCCGCCGCCGAGGCGAAACCCGCCAAGCACTAACACTTCATGGCCGAATTCTTCATCCGCCGACCCATCGTGGCGATGGTCATCTCGATCGTCACCTGCATCGTGGGTCTCATTTCCCTATCAAGGTTGCCGATCTCGGAATACCCGAACGTCAGCCCCACCTTGATCCAGGTCACCTCGACCTACCGCGGCGCGGCGGCCGAGGCGGTGATGGAATCCGTGGCGACCCCCATCGAGTCCAAGGTCAACGGCGTGGACAAGCTGCTCTATATGCAGTCCTACAACGCCAATGACGGCAAGATGACGCTCAACGTCACCTTCGACGTCGGCACCGACGTGGACATCATGCAGGTCAACACGCAGAACCGGGTGGGCCAGGCGGAAGCCCAGCTGCCGGATGCGGTGAAGCGCGAGGGCGTCATCACCAACCGCTCCAGTCCTGATATTCTGCTAGCTGTCGGCATCTCCTCGCCCAAGGGCACCTACGACGGAGTGTTTCTGGGCAACTATGCCGACATCAACCTCGTCGACCAGATCAAGCGGGTCCGCGGCGTGGGCGACGTGAAGAACTTCACCGCGCAGGATTACTCGATGCGCATCTGGCTGGACCCCGAAAAACTCGCCTCGCTCGGCATCACGCCGACTGATATTTCCAACGCGATCAAGGAGCAGAACGCCCAGTCGCCCGCCGGCCGGATCGGTGCCGAGCCCGCGCCGCAGGGCCAGGAAAGCCAATTCAACGTCCGCGCGCAGGGCCTGCTCAAGGATCCCAAGGAGTTCGAGGAAATTATCATCCGCTCCAGCGGGGATGGTCGGCAGGTGAAAATCAAAGACGTCGGCCGCGTCGAACTCGGCGCGCAAACCTACGACCTCCGCGCCCGCCTGGACAAGGCCCCGGCCGGCGCGCTCGGCGTCTATCTGGCACCCGGCGCCAACGCCCTGGAAACCGCGGACAACGTGAAGAAGATTCTCGACGAAGCGAAACTGCGCTTCCCGCCGGACATGGAATACAGCATCACGCTCGACTCCACCCTGCCGATCAAGGCCTCGATGGAAGCCATCGTCCACACCCTGTTCGAGGCCATCGTCCTCGTGCTCATCGTGGTGTTCATTTTCCTGCAAAGTTTCCGCGCGACGATCATCCCGATGCTGACGGTGCCGGTCTCGCTGCTAGGCGTGTTCATCGCCTTCCCGCTGCTCGGTTTCAGCGTCAACACGCTCACCATGTTCGGGCTGGTGCTCGCCATCGGTATTGTGGTCGATGACGCCATCGTCGTTGTCGAGGCCGTGCAGCATCACATCGAGCGCGGGTTCTCGCCGGTGGATGCGACGCGCAAGGCGATGCAGGAAGTGTCCGGCCCGGTGGTGGCCATCGCCCTGATTCTTTGCGCGGTGTTCGTGCCCGTCGCCTTCATGGGCGGCGTGACCGGCCGGCTCTATCAACAGTTCGCCATCACCATCGCGGTTTCGGTGATTTTCTCCGCGATCAACGCGCTCACGCTCAGCCCGGCGCTCTCCGCGCTGCTGCTGCGCAAGCCGACTCCCGGCCGCGGTCCGGTCGCCTGGTTCTTCAAGAAATTCAACGCGTTCTTCGACTGGGTCATCGACCGCTACGGCAAGATCGTCGGCGGCCTCACCCGCAAGGCGACGTTCTCGATGCTTTTGTTAGTCGTCGTCTGCGGCGGCATTTGGGGACTCGGCAAGGTCGTGCCCGGCGGCTTCATTCCGGACGAGGACAAGGGCTATCTGTTTGTCGCCATCGAACTGCCGGAAGGGGCCTCGTTGCAGCGCTCCGACGAGATGCTCAAGCAGGTGGAGGAAATCGTCAACAACACCCACGGCGTGCGTTCCGCGCTCGCGCTGAGCGGCATGAACATCCTCAACAACCTCAACGTCCCTAACGCGGCGTTGATGTTCATCGGCCTTGAGGACTGGGAGGAGCGCGCGACTCCCGAGCTCCATGCCAAGGCGATCGCGACGGCATGGAACAAGAAGTTCGCCGCCATTCCCGGTGCCCGCATCTTCGCTTTCGGGCCGCCGGCGCTGCCCGGTTATGGCAACGTTTCCGGTTTTACCATGCAGCTTCAGGACCGCGCCGGCGGAAACGTCGAGCAACTCGCCGCCATGGTTAGCCAGGTCCAGGCCGCCGCCGCCAAGCGCCCGGAGATCGGCCGTGTGAGCACCACCTTCAATCCCGCGACGCCACAGGTGAAAGTCGAGATGGACCGCGAGAAAGCCCGCACCCTCGGCGTGCCGGTGGACAGCGTGTTCCAGACCCTGCAATCCTATCTGAGCGGACTTTACGTGAACGACTTCGTTAAATTCGGCCGCGTCTATAAAGTCTTCCTGCAAGCCGAGCCCGAGTTCACCAACACGCCTGACGACATCGGGAAATTCTACGTCCGCAACAACGACGGCGGCATGGTCCCGCTGAGCACTCTGGTGAAAGTCACCAAGATGTCCGGGCCGAACTTCGCCACCCGTTTCAATCTCTATCTATCCGCCGAGATGATGGGCGCGCCCGCTGCCGGTTACAGCTCCGCGCAAGCCCTCAAGGCGATGGAGGAAGTGATGGCCACGATGCCGTCCAACGTCGGTTACGAATGGTCCGGCCTCACGCTTCAGGAGAAGAAATCCGAAGGCCAGGCCGGAGCCATTTTCGGCATGGCGATCATCTTCGTGTTCCTGCTGCTAGCCGCGCAGTATGAAAGCTGGTCGCTGCCCTTCGCCGTGCTGCTCTCCGTGCCCACCGTCATTCTGGGAACCTTGATCGGGTTGTTCCTCAATCATTACGAAATGAACGTCTATGCCCAGGTCGGCCTGGTCATGCTTATCGGTCTAGCAGCGAAGAACGCCATCCTCATCGTCGAGTTCGCGAAGATGAAACGCGACGAGGGCGTGCCCACGCTCGAAGCCGCGCTCGAAGGCGCTAAACTCCGCCTGCGCCCCATCCTGATGACCTCCTTCGCCTTCATCCTCGGCTGCGTGCCGCTGATGTTAGCCAAAGGTTCCGGTGCCGCCTCGCGCAGCACCATGGGCACCGGCGTGGTCTTCGGCATGACCATTTCCACTATCATCGGCCTGTTCCTAATTCCTGTCTGTTATGTCTTCGTGCAGAAGTTTTCCGACAAAAAGAAAAAGGCCGAACCGGAGCCCGCTCCCGCCGGACCCGCACCGCACCACTGAACGGTTTCGGCAAGGGTGGCTTGAATCACGGCAAGGCCGCCAGCGCCGCTTGGGCGAGTTTGCGGGCCTTGGGTTGGTTGAAGCTTTCGTTAGATGCGGTGGTGAAGTCGGCTTTGGCCTCGTCGGCGCGGCCGAGTGCGAGCAATGCGCGGCCGCGGTTGAAGACCGGATAGGAATCATCCGGCGCGAGCGGGACGGCGATGTTGTAGGCCTGCAGGGCGTGCTCCGAACGGCCGAGGATCAGAAGGCAGTCGCCGCGCCGGTTCTGCGCCTTGGCGGTGAGCGCGGGTTGTTGTGGATGCTCCGGCGGCAGGCAATCGAGCGCGGCTTCGAGCACAAGCTCGCAGATTCGCATGGCGCCCTCGACCTTGGGCGCCGGCGTGGAGAGCTCCTTGAGGTCTTCCTTGGCAAGGTCGAGCAGAATGTCCAGCGGCGTGACGGCGAAGTCGCCCGCGCCCCGGCTGGCCGCGGTAAGCTTGAGGGCCTCGACGCATTCCGCGGCTTTGCCGGCCGCGGCGAGCTTGTTGATCGTGGCGAGCGCGGGCGGGGTGACGGGAAGCGCTTTCAAGGCCGGGTTGGCTACCGCCGCGGTCTCGGCGGTAGCCGGAGCCGGCCCAGCCAGATAGATGTCCTCGCCGATGAGCCGGGAATATTCCGCGGGGATTTGCGCGCCATCCGAGCGCTCCATGACGCCGGCGCGGGTGCGTTTGAAAACCTGCTCGATGGTGAGACCGGGAGCGCGCAGGTATTTGAGCAGCTCCGCGGTGTAGAGGCCGTTAACTCCATCGCCGTCCTGCGCGGTGTGTCCGGCATCGGTGGCGAAGGCGATGAGCGATCCCGCGGGCGGCTTCATCTCGGAGAGGCCGCCGGGGCTGGCGAGATCCCGGTTGCGCGGATTGCGCGCCACCGGTGTGCTGCGGCAGGCGTCCAGGATGACGAGATTGCAGCCCGCCCCGGCCGCGCTCATCTCGGCGACGATTTGTTCCGCGTTGAACAATTTGGTCTCCGCCAGCATCCGGAGCGTGGTTTCATCGGCTCCCTCGGGCTTGTAACCGGATTTGACGGGAATCAGATAGTTCGAGCCCGCCACGGAGACGCCGTGGCCTGCATAATAAAACAGGCCGACTTCGGAACCCGCGAGTTTGGTTCGGAATTTCCCCACCGTCACCAGCAGCTCGTCGCGCGTCAGGTTGTGCTCCTCGATGACGGAGAAGCCGAGGCCGCGCAGGGTTTTGGCGACCGCCTTGGCATCGCTCACCGGGTTGCGCAGCGGTCCCACGCTCGCCTCGTATTTGGCGTTGCCGACGACCAGCGCGGTGCGCGGGGTGGGTTTCGTCTCGGCGGTGGCAGGCGCGAGCGCGAGACCATGGACGACAAGAAGCGCGAGGCGAAGGCGGAAGGTCATGACGGTGAAGAGTCTGTAAACCGGCAACCCGCAGGTCAACCGAATGAGTGCGCCAAATCGCGGGCTGGAAATGCATTCGTTTGACCCGCTCCGGCGGACTTCGCAACATCGGTCCATGAAGTGCATCCAGCTCGCCCTGTTTTTGCTCGTCACGGGCTGTGTCTCACAGAAACCGCTGCCGCTTGTTCCCGGCGACGCGTCCGCGCCCTCACAGATCACTCCTGCGGAATCGATGGCCATCGCGCATCGAATGGCCACCCACCCGTGGCGGCCGTTTGCGACTAACATTCTTCACGGCGAGGACAAGGCCGGCATTCTGGTGAACTCGCCGGACATCAGTCACGAACCGCGGCAGCCGCGCAGAGGGTGGTGGATTCCGGGCGAGGTCAACACCGGCGTTCCTTACAAATGGGGCGGCTTTGACGACACCGCGTCGTTTGATGTCGCCATCGCCAAAGGACTGGCGGGCGGCGATGTTTCCTCGCCCGCGAAACGCCGCGCCGACAACGCCGCCGTGAGCACGCAGGCCGCGGGCGTCGATTGTTCCGGCTTCGTCTCGCGCTGCCTGAAGCTGCCGACCGTGCACGACACCACGCAATTGCCCGCTGTCTGCAACGAACTGCCGAGCGCGCGGGAGCTGCGTCCCGGCGATTTGCTCAACATCCCTCGCCGCCACGTAATTCTCTGCGCCGGTTGGTCGAACACCGAGAGAACCTGGATCTATTATTATGAAACCGGCGGCAGCCCGGACTATTGGAAGCCCGGCCTCAAGCAAGCGCCGCTGGACGCGCTGCTCGCTCTTGGCTATCAACCGCTGCGCTATCGCGGCATGGCCCGACCGGGTGAGTCGGCGAAGGAAATTTTGACACGCGCCGTGAAAGCCACCGCCGCGGTCGTACCGAACCCGACCGTGGGTGAGCCGTGAAGCTCGCGTCTCCCCGTGTTCGCCGCGCATGAGGGTTGCATTCCCGGGAAATTTGTCCTAATCCCGCGCGTCACACGTCTCCTTATCATGATCCCGCTCCGAATCATCGCCCGGTTTTCCGCTGTCGCCGCCATGCTTTGGCTGGCGAGTTGCGCGAACCAGAAGCCGGCCGTCACCTACACCAAGGACGGCAAGCCGGTTAATCCCTATCCGGCCGGCACCTATGATCATTTCAAGGCCGAGCCCACCTATCCGAAAACCTACTCGGTCTGGAAAAACGACGAACTGCTCTCGCGCACCGACGCCGAAAACTCCTCCATCCTCATCAGCCTCGCCAGGCAGCGCGGCTTTCTCATGAACGGCGACGAGGTGGTCCTCGACTATCCGATTTGCTCCGGCATCCCGAGCCGGCCCACTCCTCCAGGCACCTTCTACATCCTCGAAAAAGTCGTGGATAAAAAATCCAACAAGTATGGCAAAATCTACGACGCCGCCGGCGAAATGGTAAACGGCGACGCCGATTCCACGCTCGACCCGATTCCCGAAGGCGGGAAATTCGAAGGCGCCACGATGCACTACTGGATGCGCCTAACGAACGACGGCGTCGGCCATCACATCGGTCCGGTCAGGCGCCGCCCCGCCTCCCACGCCTGCATCCGCGGCCCGAGCGCCACGATGCCGATCGTCTATTCCAAAGTGAAACCCGGCACCCGCGTCATCGTCGAGTAATCCCGGATAGATTTCCTTTTCTCCCGCAAAACAGGCACGGACGCGATCGCATCCGGGCCTTCTGCTTTCAGATCATTCCTCTTCTTCCACGAACTTGTCGTGACCCGCTTTTTTCATGTCCTTGATCGCGGTGACGATCTTCGCGACCTCGTCCATTTTCCCGTTCAGGAAGGCTTCCTCCACCTCGCAGAGAGTCACGAAGAGCTTGCCGATCATCTTGCGGTATTCCAGCAGAGCCTTCACTTTTTCCGGTCCCTCCGGCATCGCCTTGAGCATTTCCGGAATTTCCAAGGCGCTCTTCAGCGCCGCCTGCTGGGCTTCGCGAGCTTGGGTGGCGCCCTTCACCGGATCGGTTTCCTTGCGGAAGCCCTTGAACGCGTCGTTCATCGATTCCATTTGCTTGGCTAATGGCGAATCCTCTTTGTCCGCGGCACCTGCGGACATCAGCATCAGACTTGCCGCACAGCTCAATAGAAACAGTTGTTTTTTCATGTGCTGCGGATACGAACGAAATCGACCGGTCTTTCCAACCTGAAATTTCACGTTTATTTTTCCCGGCTCTCCGGCATGGTGGTGCGCTTGAAATCCAAATCCAAATGGCGGCGGCGGATCATCCGCGGCGTTTGCGTGGCCGTGCCCGTCCTGCTCGGCTGGTTCGCGCTGCCCTTCGCCGTTCCGCTGCCTGCCGGGTTGCTGGAAAATCCGGCCGCCTCGCCGGTGCTGTTGGACCGCCATGGCGCGCCGATCCTGCACCTCACGCTGCCGGATTCGTCGCGGACCGCGCCGGTCGCGCTGGACGAAATTCCCGCCGATCTGATCGCCTGCACGATCGCTGCGGAGGACAAGCGGTTTTACCGACACGGCGGGATCGACGCGCTCGCCACGCTGCGGGCGGGCCGTGATCTGCTCGCCAAGCGGCGGGTGGTTTCCGGCGCTTCCACCATCACCCAGCAGCTGGTGAAAATCTCCTCGCCGCCCGCGAAACGCGGTCCATTCACCAAGGTCTACGAAGCGCTCGCCGCCCGCCGCCTGGAAATGACCTGGTCGAAAAACCAGATTCTCACCGCCTACCTGAACCGCCTCGACTACGGAAACCTCCGCATCGGCATCGCCGAGGCCGCGCGGTTCTATTTCCAAAAACCCCTCGCCGACCTCTCGCTCGCGGAATGCGCCCTGCTCGCCGGACTTCCCCAATCCCCGTCGCGCCTCAATCCCGTTCGCCACCCCCGACGCGCGACCGTCCGTCGCAACACCGTCCTCTCGCGCCTCGCCGTCATTGGAAATCACGACCCCGCCCGCCTCGCCGCCGCCCGCGCCGAGCCGCTCACTCTCCGCCCGCTCGCCGAATCCCAGCCCGCCCCGTGGCTCGCCCGCCAACCTCAAATTTCAAATGTTAAATCCCAGATCCGCACCACCCTCGACCTCCCGCTCCAGCGCGACCTCGAAGCCATCGTCCGCGAGGAAACCGCCCGGCTCCGCGACGCGAACCTCCGCCACGCCGCCGTCGTCGTCATTCACAACCCGACCGGCGAAATCCTCGCCCTCGTTTCCTCCGCCGATTGGGCCGACCCGCGCGGCGGCCAGCTCAACGGCGCGCTCGTCCCGCGCTCGCCCGGCTCCACGCTCAAGCCCTTCACCTACCTGCTCGCCATCGAGCGCAACCACCGCATTCCCACCTCCATCCTCGCCGACATCCCCAGCCCGTTCCGCACCCCGCAAGGCCTCGATCTGCCGGAAAACTACGACCGCAACTACCGTGGCCCCGTCACCCTGCGGGCGGCACTCGCCTGCTCGCTCAACGTCCCCGCCCTCCGCGAACTCAACTTCCTCGGCGGCCCGAAGCCGCTCCATCAGCTTCTCGAAAGCCTCGGCATCACCACTCTAGGCAGCGATTCCTCCGTCCACGGCCTCGGCCTCACCCTCGGAAACGCCCCCGTCCGCCTGCTCGAGCTCACCAACGCCTACGCCACCCTCGCCCGCCAAGGACGTCATCTCGCGCCAGTTCTGTTTCCCGCTAATTGTAATGCCGACCGATTGGTATTTAAAGCCAGCAGTTCCTACCTCATCACCGACATCCTCGCCGACGCAACCGCCCGCGCCCCGTCCTTCCAACCCGGCGGCCCGCTCGACCTGCCTTTCAAGTGCGCTGTAAAAACCGGCACCTCCTCCGATTTCCACGACAACTGGTGCCTCGGCTTCACCCCCGAATTCACCGTCGGCGTCTGGGCGGGAAATTTCGAACACCAGCCGATGAAAGGCCTCTCCGGGATCGCCGGAGCCGGGCCCATTTTCCACCGCGCCATGCTCCGCCTCCACCGCGATAACGAACCCACTTGGTTTGCCCGCCCCGCCGGACTCGTGGAAATATCCATCGACCCGCGCACCGGAAAACTCCTCCCCGCCACCGCCGAAAACGCCCGCCGCGATCTCGCCCCGGCCGACCAGATTCCGCCCGCCGCCACTCCCGCCGACTACGACGCCAGCGGCCACGCGTTGCTCGATTCCAGCTACGCCGAGTGGTTCGCCAGCCGCCACAATTTCCGTCACAACGAGCTCGCCCTCAACGCCGCCCGCGCGCCGGAAAAACTCCGCATCATCAGCCCCGCAGACAACGCCACCTTCCTCCTCGACCCGGAAATCCCCTCCGGCTCCGACAAGCTCCGCCCCGTCACCAATCTCCCCGGCACCGCCCATTGGCAATCCTCCACCCTCCGCATCGAGCCCGCCAGCCCCGAGCCGATCATCCACCTCACCCCCGGCACTCACACCCTAACCGCCACCGATCCCGCCACCGGTGTCGTCCACAACCTCACGCTGCGAGTGAAGTCGCTCTAAAAAACAATGCTTTCCCGGCTGTCTCAGCCGTGAGTGAAAGAGGGCTTCCGACTGAGACAGTCGGAACACATTGTCGGAACACATTCGACAAATCCCATCCGGAATGTTGTTCTCACGGCGATGATGGATGGCTCACTGCTCGTGCTCGGGATCGCCGGACCGGAACTTTCTCCGGAGGAGGCGGCGCTTTTCCGCAAGCTGCAACCAGCGGGCTACATCCTTTTCACTCGCAACATCGTCACCGCCGAACAGACGCGCAAGCTCACCGACGACCTCCGCGGCTTGTCCTCGGAGACGCCGATCATCGCCATCGACCAGGAAGGCGGGCGGGTGACGCGGACCAAGGAAATCGCCCCGGCGGCACCTTCCGCTCCGGCGCTCGCGGCCAAGAAGGACATGTTGAAAATCGCCGAAGCGGGCGCTTTCACCGGTGACCTGCTGCGCCTGTTAGGTTTTAATCTGAACTTCGCACCCGTCCTCGATCTCGACCATTTTCCGGAAACCCAGAACGCGCTGCGCGGCCGTTGCTGGGGGCGCGATCCGCAGCGCGTGATCGACTACGCCGGCCACTGGAACCGCTGGCTGCGGAAGCGCTCCATCGCGAGCTGCGCGAAACATTTCCCCGCTTGCGGCCGGGCGCAATCCGACCCCCATCACGATCTGCCGTCGTCGCCGGCGACTCTCGAAGAGCTGCTGCGCGAGGACGTGATCCCCTACACCGCGCTGATGCCGGAGCTGGACGCGATCATGCTGGCGCACGTCGAATTTCCTAACATCGACCCGGATTTCCCGGCCTCGCTCTCGCCGCGGATCATCCGGCGCTTCCTCCGCGACCAGCTTGGGTTCGACAAGCACCTCGTCCTAACCGACGACCTCGACATGGGCGCGATCACCACGCGCTACGGCCGCGGCCAAGACGTGAAGCTCGCCATCGAGGCGGGCAATGACCTGGCGCTGATCTGCCACCGCACGGATACTGCGGAAATCGCGGCGCGGGCGGTCGCCGAGCTGCCGCACTGGATGACCGAGGACGCGCGCGAGCGGGTGGAGAGATTCCGCCGCAAGCTCCGCGGACCGCTCGCGTGGTCGGACAAGAAGTGGCGGGAGACCTGCGAGTCGCTCGCCAAGCTGGCGGCCGAGGTTCCTGAAACTGGGGAGTCCGCCGTTGAAAGCCCGGTGGCGGAATACTGAGGTGCCTGTTTTTAAAGATTGGTGGATTGCCAGCCACCAAGCCGGCCGAAGCGGCATCTTGCCAGCCGGGGGATTGGCGTGTAACCTTCTGCCATGTCCGCGAAACCGAAACCCGGAAGCTCTTTCGAGAACAATCCTTTGGCACAGGCGATTCTCCGTGAAGGATTGATGATCCAAGACCGTTTCTCAGCCGCGCCCGTCTATGCCAGAACCGGCAAGGGCTATCTGAAAAGCGTGGGAGTCGAAGAAATCGCCCGAATCAAGGAGTCGGCCAGAAAGAAGAAACCATGAATTCCCGCACATGGCTGGCGGAAGTGCCATGGGAAATGGTCGTTTGGCAGAACGAACAACTCTGCAAATCCAAGAACGCTCACCATGGCCCCACGTCGGATGGTCATGCCGAGTGCAGGGAACTGTGGGAGGAATTACGAATGAAAATGATGCACCTCGATGAGATGGTGGACCTCTGCCGCAAATGCCACCGCCTCGCGCCGTTCACCAACTACAACGGAAACACTTTTTCCGCCATCGCCCGGGCTTTGATCGAAGCTTTGGAAATCTCCAGAGACACTGCAACCCTCGCCCGCAGCCTGGCGGGCCACATCGTGGCGGGCGTGGCCAGCGAGGAGGAGATCCGGGCCTTCAAGAAATTTTGCGAGAACCTCGGCTGAGCCGCGTCATTTCCCGAGTACCCAAGAAATGTGCGGGGTGTAGAGGTCGGGCTCTAGCAGGAATGAGTCGTGGCCCTTGTCGGAATGCACGATGATGTGCATGACATCGACCTTGGCTTCCTCCAGATGCTTCACCAGCTCCGCCTGCTCTTCCGGATAGAAACAGAAGTCGGAGTCGATTGAGAAGACGAGCCAGCGCTGGCCGGCAAGCTGCGCGCGCGCGAACAAGTCGGCGGGCGTTTCCGCGTCGCCTTCCTGGGTGGCGTCGTAGCGCGACCACAGGTCGATGATCCGCAGATAGGTGTTAGCATCGAAGCGGCGGACGAATTTTTTCCCCTGGTGGAGCATGTAGCTCTGGAACTGGTCGCGCACGCGATACCATGCGAGCACGTCGTCCGGCTGCACCACGTCCTGCCGCGCGCGGCGCTCGATGGCGTCGAGGTGGACGAAGGTTTTGTGGGAAATCATCCGGGCGAGGACGAGGCCGTAGAGCGGGGCCTCACCGTCATAGTAGTCGCCGCCGTTGAAGTGCGGGTCGTTCTCGATGGCGAGAATTTGCTCGAAAAGGATCAGCCGGTTGAGGACGGTGGTTTTGAATCCCGAGGCGATGATGATCACGTTGTGGACGCGCTCGGCGAAGCGAGTGGCGAAGGTCAGCGCGACCAAGCCGCCGACCGACGGGCCGACCACCGCGTGCAGCGCGTCGATGCGGAAGTGATCTAGCAGCGAGACGAAGACCTCCACCTGGTCCGCCGCGGTCACCGCGGGGAACGAGGAGCCCCAGGGTTTTCCCGTCTCCGGATTGATGGAAGCGGGGCCGGTGCTGCCGTAACAGCCGCCGAGGTAGTTCGCGCAGATGACGAAATATTTGTCCGTGTCGATGGCCTTGCCGGGCCCGATCATTCCTTCCCACCAGCCTTCGTGCATTTCCGGCTGCCAGAGTTCGCCGACGCCTTCGATGCCGGGATTGTAGCCCACCGCATGGTGCGAACCGGACAGTGCGTGGAAGAGGAAAATCACGTTAGAGCGGCCTGCATCCAGCTCGCCCCAAGTTTCGTAGGCGAGCGTGATTCCCGGCAACAGGCCGCCCTCGCGCAGCCTCACCGGGTCGGCGGAGCTTCCGGTTTGGAAAAATTGGGTGCGGGTCGCGGCGGGCATGCGCGGAGCCTAGACGGCGTCCGCCATCGAACGCAAGGGCGGGAACGCCTCTGGCTGGCACTGAGAATGATGGGCAAAATAAGGGGAGTGGACATTTTGCCCACTTGTCGATGCGCGGCGAAAGCGGAAGCGCGAAGCTCATCTCTTTCTTTTCCCATCGTCTAGGCGGACAAAAATGTCCGCCCCCCTTATGGCTGCCCCTTGCCAGCCGGGCGGGTGACGGCTATCGATTGGCAAATTCCACGCCCCATGAAATCCGCGCTCCTTCTGTCAGTTTCCCTCCTGCTCTGTGCCTGCGGTCCCTCAAACGTCCCGAGCGGCGCCGCCGGAGGTTCCGCGCCGGCGCAGGATGGTCTCGGATTTCTCCCGAAAGAGGCGGAGAAGGGGACATTGTTCACCTACTATCAACCGAAGGCGCCGTCGAAGTGGCGCAACAACTGGACTTCCAAACTCGATCTCACCGGCGTCTCGTGGAACGACTCGCGGACGGCGACGCTGATTTCTCCCAGCCACGTGGTGATGGCCGCCCATTTCACGAGGCCGGCAAACGTCTCGGTGATGTTTCATGACAAGCAGGGAAAGCCTTACGAGCGCTTCATTTCATCGGTGAAAATGCTCACGGGCGTGGGCGACATCGCGGTGGCGAAACTGAACCTGCCGCTCCCGCCGGAAGTGAACCCTTATCGGCTCGCCAACGCGGGCGACGCCACCATCGGGCGGCCAGTCATCGTTTCGGACCAGACGAGCACCCTCTCGGTGCACCAGATCGACGCGGTTTCAGGCGGGGTCGTGCGACTGGGATTCGTCCCCGGACTGAATCCGGTCTATCGGCGGAATTTGATCGTCGGCGACAGTGGCAACCCGTCGTTTTTGTGGAAAAACGGCGAGCTCGTCCTGCTCGAAACGCACACCACCGGCGGCCCCGGAGCAGGTCCGTTTTACGGCGATCCGCAGGTGCAGGCGGCCATCCGCGCCGCGATGGCCGAGCTGGAGCGCTGAGGAAACGGCCGCGCCGTCCGCGCGATTTCCCGGCATCCGGACTTGGCAGCACCCTCACACAAGCCATTCTCCCCGCGCTTTCTTCCGCTGAGTCCATTTCAGCTTTTCCATTTTTCAGCTTCTCAGCATTTACCCAAAGATGTCTCCCGAACAACAACTCGCCCAACTCACCGCCGGCACCGCCAAGGTTCTATCCGAAAAGGAACTGCTGGAAAAACTCCGTCTCGGCCGCGCGCTGCGCATCAAGCTCGGCGTCGATCCCACCGCGCCGGACATCCACCTCGGCCATACCGTCGCGCTGGAAAAACTCCGCCAGTTTCAGCTCCTCGGCCACCAGGCAGTGTTGCTCATCGGCGACTTCACCGCCACTGTCGGCGACCCGACCGGCCGCTCGTCCACCCGTCCGCCGCTCACCCGCGACGAGGTGTTAGTGAACGCCGCGACTTACACCGACCAAGCCTTTAAAATCCTCGACCGCTCGAAAACCGAGATCGTTTACAACGGCGACTGGTTCCGCAAAATGAGCTACGAGGAAATCCTCAAGCTCAACGGCCGCGTCACCCTCCAGCAGATGCTCCAGCGCGAGGACTTCCGCACCCGCCTCGACGCCGGCCAGGAAATCCGCCTCCACGAACTCCAATACCCCATCATGCAAGGCTGGGACTCCGTGGAAATCCGCGCCGATGTCGAGATCGGCGGCACCGACCAACTCTTCAACATCCTCGTCGGCCGCGATCTCCAGAAGGAGGAAGGCCAACCGCAGCAGGTTGTCATGGTCATGCCGCTGCTAGAGGGCCTTGATGGTGTTAGAAAAATGTCCAAATCCTACGGCAACTACGTCGGCGTCAGCGACGCGCCGCAGGAAATGTTCGGCAAGCTCATGAGCGTTTCCGACGAGCTGATGGACCGCTACTACCTGCTCCTGCTAGGCGAAGCCCGCGATCCCGCCGGCCACCCGATGGATGCCAAAAAGTCCCTCGCCGAGAAAATCACCAGCCGCTACCACGGCCCCGCCGCCGGCCCCGCCGCCCGCGCCGACTGGGACACGCGCTTCTCCAAAAAAGACCTCGCCGCCGCTGAGCTGCCGGAACTTCCCCTCGCGGATCTTCCCGCCGATCTCACCGTGCTCAGCCTCACCGCCCACGCCTTCCAAGCCGCCTACGGCCTGGAAAAATCCAACGGCGAGCTGAAAAAACAATTCATCACCACCGGCTCTATCCAGCTCAACGGCGAGAAGCTCACCGATCCGAACGCTGCAATTTCACCCGCCGCCGGCGACGTTCTCAAGCTCTCGAAAAAGCATGCAGTGAGACTCATCTGATCCCACCAACTGGAGCGCGGACGTCAGTCCGCGCGATTCCGTTTTGGAAAACCCAGCCCTTTTTCTAACTTACAAGTATTCCAAAAAATGGGTTGATAGTATTATCGATTCATCCGGCTTCAAGCTTCGCGAAGGACATGAGAATCCGTCGGCGATGGTGGGGAACAACTTCACCGTGATAGCCGACAATGTGAAGCTGGTAGCGTTCAAGCTCCCCGCGGAAATCATCGCTAAGATGCAAGGCGACCAACCGTTGGCGCTGACAACTGCGGAGGCGGAGAGGATTCCGGCCGAGATGAAAGAGAAGGTGAAGCTCTCGGGCGAGTGTAATTCCTTTCGTTGGAGACATCGTGGGCATGGGCACCGGGATTGCGTCATTGATCATGGCAACCTTCATCTCAGTGGTGGTGATCTCCGTAGCCTGGTTCGCAGTCCGCCCATTCATTTCCATTGCAATCATCGCCGCTGCGATTGGATCCGTCATCTTCGGCAAGCGCGTGGGAGCGAAGAAAGCATCGGCTGCGGCACTTGCTTCGACATGATGGCTTTGGGGCGGCAATCATTAAGGTCGAGCATCACGGATGCCAGCGCAGCCGTTTGGGAATGACATAGAAATTAGCCTGCTAGAGATTGCGCCATCGGATCGTGAATGACTCAGGCACGCCGCAGGCGGCTCCCAAGAGGCTTCCTGTCACCGCGCCGCGATGACAATTGTCACCACCGACCATAGTATTCGCGGTGATGCCCGCCTCGAAGTCATCGTGATATTTCCAGGTCAAATAGAGTGCCGCGGGCATGGCCTCCGCGATATAGCAGGCAGAACTGTAGCGCGTGCCGACCACGTTTCCGTCGGATTCATCGCGCCAGGATTCCGCCTTTGTCCCAGAAATCCAGTCGCCGCCCTCACGCCGGATGGCATCCCGCAGCGGTCCGCCCTCGGCCACGGCCCATAACAGCCGCACCAGCACGTCCGCCGCCCTCAATACGTTAGCATGGGCATGAGTCAGGCCAACATGTTCTTTCACGATCCGCCGCAATTCCTCGCGCGGGGTCCCTTCGAGTGCGGCAACCAACGCCGGCACCGTCGCGAGCCCGCCGATGTGCTCGTCGCTGATCCCACATTTCCGCGGTGCCTTGCCTTGCGCATAGCGGGTGAAAAACGCGCGGTGGTATTCCTCCACATAGGTGTCCCGGTGCCAGCCTGGCTCCAGCATCCGGGCGATGTAGCGGTCCAGCCAAGCGTCGGCATCATAGCCACCGGTTTCCTTCACGAGGGTAAAAAGCTCGGTGGCGAGTTTGAAATTCAGCGTGTTCTCTCCGGCCTTGAGGAACTGGTGATAATGGACATCCCGTTGCCCCCAGTATTGGGCCTGCTCCCGCAGGATATCGCCGCGCCCGCTGACCGGCTGATAGGAAGAGCGCCACAGGATGCTACCCGGGTGCGGGTTCTTGGGCGCCATAAAATGATCCACCGTCCCGTAGTCCCGGCACAAGGCCGCGCGATCATAATACCAGTGCACCGGCATCGCGAGCGCATCCGCCGCCAGCGATCCTTCATAAGCCGCCATCCATGGGTTCATGCGGTATGCCTATGCTTGGATTCCATCTGCGCAAGCGGTTCCCGGCAGCGCGATGCTTCAAGCGAAACGTGGTTCATTTGAAATCCACTTTTTTCTCCGGGGAGTGAATGATCTCCTTGATCTCCTTTGGCATTATTTGCTCCGCCATCTTCAAACCCATCAGCTCCATCTCCTTCGCCTGCTTTTGGTAATCCTCGAAGGCCGCCTGCTGCAAGGCATTGAGAATCTTGGCGGTTTCACCGTGGAGGGCTTGCTGCTTGTTCCGGCGCGGGCACCGGGTGACTGATGGAGAAGGCACAAGGAATGGGCAGCGCGGACTCAGACACTACCCGGCTTGGAAAAGCTCAAACGCACGTTGCAACTCGGATGGAACCGGAAAGTCGCCGTGCGCAGGCCTGATGTGGCGAAGCTGGTGAAAGCGCTTGGAGGGATGAAGTAGCACAGGGGGGCTTTTCATGGTCCTTGTCATCGCACGATTTCATGAGCGTTGTTCGAGGTCGCCAAGGAAATCGCGGACCGACTCGGGCGGATCTTTCTGCGCGATGAAAACGGCCGGCGGCCAGACCGTGACTTGACTGCCGGAAACCCACCCTGCCGAAAAATCCTGCTCGCCCCGCTCGTGAGGATGTTGCTAGCGTCAGCCCGTGGCGGGAGATGACCTCGCACAACACTGCGGCACCCGAGCCAAATTTCACGAATCCCGATTCCAATGCGCCCGATTTTCATCCTGCCCAGCGTGGTTCTCATCAGCTCCTGCGTCCTCGGCCCGGAGCCCGGCTCGCCGGAAACCGCGCTGCCGTCCTCGATCCGCGGCGACGTCGCGCCGCACGGCATTTCCTTCGGCGACAAGGCGTGGCGCAAGGTTTTCACCGACTCCACGTTGAGCACCCTGATCGCCCGCGCCCTTCAGAACAACCCGGACCTCGTCGCCGCCACTTACCGCATCGAAGCCGCCCGCGCCCAGGCGGAAATCTCCCGCGCCGCTTGGTTTCCACGGCTGGTTGGCAGTGCCGACGCCGCCACCAACTACGCTTCTAGCAACGCCGGCGAATCTTACGGCCTAACTGGCTTCCTCAGTTGGGAAGCCGATCTCTGGGGCGGCATCCGTCGCAATAACCAGGCCGCCCGCGCTAACTTATTGGCCACCGAATACCAGCGCGACGGCGTCCAGACCTTGCTCGTCGCCGCTGTCGCCAGCGCCTACATCGACCTAAAAAACCTCGATGAACGCCTCGCGATTTCCCGCCGCACCGTGGAAAGCCGCAAGGGCTCGCTCGAGCTCGTCACCGCCCGCAGGAACGGCGGCATCAGCTCGGATCTGGAAGTCGGCCAAGCCGAGGCATTGCTCTCGCAGGCACAGATCACCATCCCGACCACCGAGCAGGCCATCGCCGCCAAGGAGAATGAAATCCGCGCTCTGCTAGGCGAATACCCCGGCGGGATCACCCGCGGCGGCAGCCTCGACAGCTTGGATTCCGCGCTCAGCATCCGCGGCGGACTGCCCTCCTCGCTGATGGAACGTCGCCCGGACATCGCCGCCGCCAACCAGAGTTTCCAAGCCGCCACCGCGCAGATCGGAGTCGCCGAAGCCCTCCGTTTTCCCAGCCTCTCGCTCACCGGCCAAGGCGGTTTCATCAGCAGCGATCTGAGCAACTTGCTCGAAAAAAGCTCTGGCGCCTATTCCATCGGGCCGCAGCTCGCCGGCCCGATCTTCGACGCCGGTGCCCGCAAATCCCGCGTGAAAATCGCGCAAGCCCGCGCCAAGGAATCGCTCGCCGACTATCAAAAAGCCGCCCAGCTGGCCTTCCAGGAAGCCGCCGACTCGCTGAACGCCTACCAGAAAACTGGCGAGATCATCGCCGAGAGAACCAAGCTGGTCACCTCGCAGAAAAGTGTTTCCACCATCGCCCTCGACCGCTTCCAAGGCGGCGCCTCCAGCTATCTGGAAGTGCTCGACGCCGAGCGCGAGCTCTTCACCGCCGAGCTCGATCTAGCAGACTCCCGCAGCAACCGCTTGCGGGCCGTCGTCCAAGCCTACCGCGCCCTCGGCGGCGGTTGGAAATGACCGTCTAACGCAGCAGGTTCCAAGCGGAGACCAGTGCCTTGAGTCCGGCCATTTCGATCGATGAATCGACCCCGGCACCCCACAGCAGGCGGCCGTCGTCGTGCTGGACTTGGACGTAAGCCGCGGCGCTCGCATCCGAGCCGCCGCGCACCGCGTGCGAGCGGTAATCGGTGACTTTGAAATCCTTCAAACCGGCACCTTCGAGAGCGTGGACGAAGGCGTTGATCGGGCCGTTGCCGAAGCCTTCGATGGCCCTTTTTTCGCCGTCGATGAGGATGCTCGCCTTGCACTGGACCAGTCCGCGCTCGCCGGTCTGGTGAATGAGCTCGTATTCGATGAGATCCATCGGCGTGGAGATGTTCACGAACTCCTCGAAGAACGTCTCGCGGATTTCATCGGTCGAAAGCTCGCGGCCGTGCTCGTCGGCGAGATCATAAATGCGCTTGCCGACTAGCGGGTGCATCGACTTCGGCAGATCGAAGCCGTGCTCGCGGTCGAGCACGTAGGCGACGCCGCCTTTTCCCGACTGGGAATTGATCCGGATGATCGCCTCATACGAGCGGCCGATGTCCTGCGGATCGATGGTGAGATACGGCACGCCCCACGGAATGTTAGGATCACCGGCGAGTTCCTTGGTGCGGCGGTCGAGGCCCTTTTTAATCGCGTCTTGGTGCGAGCCGGAGAAGGCGGTGAAAACGAGCTCGCCGGCGTACGGCTGGCGCTCGGGCACGTTCAGGCGCGTCACCCGTTCGTAAACCGTGCGGATCGATTGCAGGTCGGAGAAATCCAATCCGGTGGCGATACCGTGGCTGTTTAAATTCAGCGCGACGGTGACGATGTCGAGATTTCCGGTCCGCTCGCCATTGCCGAAAAGAGTGCCTTCCACCCGGTCAGCGCCCGCCATCAGGCCGAGCTCGGTGGCCGCGACGCCGGTGCCGCGGTCATTGTGGGTGTGCAGCGAAACGATCACGGAATCACGCTTCGCCAAATTTCGGCACATCCATTCGATCATGTCGGCGTGGATGTTAGGCGTGGTCCACTGGACGGTGTCCGGCAGGTTAATGATCATTTTTTTCTCCGGCGTCGGTTGCCAGACGTCGATCACCGCGTTGCAACACTCGAGGGCGAAATCCAGCTCGGTGTCGGAAAACGACTCGGGCGAATATTGCAAAACCACCTCGGTGCGCGGGATGGTCGGCACGAGTTTTTTCACCAACTCCGCGCCATCCACGGCGATTTGCTTGATGGACTCGCGCGACGCGTCGCCGAAAGTCACCCGGCGCTGGAGCGGCGAGGTGGAGTTGTAAATGTGGACGATCGCCCGCTTCGCGCCGTCGATGGCTTCGAAAGTCCGGCGGATCAGCGCCTCGCGGGTTTGCACCAGCACCTGGATCGTGACGTCTTCCGGGATGCGGTTTTCATCGATCAGGCGGCGTAGAAAATTGAATTCCGTGTCTGCGGCGGACGGGAAACCGACCTCAATTTGTTTGAAACCGACCCGCACTAGCAGGTCGAAGAAATCGAGTTTTTCCTCGATGGACATCGGCTGCGGCAGCGCTTGGTTGCCGTCGCGGAGATCGACGGAACACCACTCGGGCGCGTGCGTCAGCGTCTGGTCCGGCCAGGTGCGGTCGGGCAGGGAAACGGCCGGGAAGGGCCGGTATTTCGAGAGCGAAGTCGGATGCATTTTTGGAGAAATAGGAAATTCGGCCCCGCGAGGAAGTCGTCAACTGGGCCAGAATGTAGCGCTAGAAATGGATTTGTCGCAAGCGGACTCTGCGCCCTTTATCGCGTCACGCCGCGCTCGGATTTCTCGATGAAATCGATTAAATGCGCGACCTGCGGCGTGTCCGCAGCGTGGGTCGCCTTGAGCGAGCTGAGCGAGGTCGCGAGATTGCCGTCCTTTTTCAAAAACAGCTTTTTGTAGGCGGACTTGAGCGCCTTGATGTCGTCCTCGGAGAAGCCCCGGCGTTGCAGTCCGATGGCGTTGAGGCCGCGCGTGCCCGCCGGATTTCCGTCCACGATCATGAACGGCGGCACGTCCTGCGTGATCTTCGATAAGCCTCCAATGATCGAGTGCCTGCCGATCCGGCAGAACTGATGCACCGCCGCAAAGCCGGAGACGATCGCGTGATCCTCGACCGTGATGTGGCCGGCGAGGCCGACGGAATTCGAGAGAATAATGTGGTCGCCGAGCTGGCAATCGTGCGCCACGTGCGAGTAGCAGAGCAGCAAGTTGTGCGAGCCGATCCGCGTCGGCAGGCTCTCGTGGGTGCCGCGGTGGACGGTGCAGTTTTCCCGGAACACGTTGTGATCGCCGACTTCCAGATAGGTCGGGTCGCCCACATATTTCAAATCCTGGGTCTTACCGCCGATCACGGCGAAGGGGAAAAACTCATTCGCGCGCCCGAATTTCGAATGCCCTTCGAGGACGACGTGCGAGTGCAGCACGCAATCATCGCCGAGCTCGACGTTCGCGCCGACGATGCAATACGGCCCGATGCGGACATTCCGCCCCAGCGAGGCGAGCGGTGAAACGATGGCGGTTGGGTGGATCACGCCGAAATGTCTGCGAATGAGGGCCAGAATGACGAGGTTTTTTTCTCCGGCCGGTTTCATCTTTGGAAAATCCCCGCTGCGGGTGGATTCTATTCGACCGGATCAAGCTCAAGTATCTCTATCCAACAATTTGAAACCGCCCCCAGCAACAATCAGGTTCGCCAAGCCTTTGCCTTCCCCTTGGAATACATCGGAATTCCCTGTGGGAAACTCCAAAGTAAGCGAACCGCTCACTGCGGTTTGTGAAACGGGATCCAACAAAAACGCATATTTAAATTTCGCGCTCCAATTGAGGATTACCTCCCTTCCGAGATTTAGTATCAGGGCTTGGCGGATGCAATCCACCGCCACGGACCTCACTTCAACTGGATCGTGAGTGTGATTTTCTTGCCTGCGGGAAGAGTGAGCTTGCGCTCGCTGGCGATTGCGCCAGCGGCGACGGTGACACCTTCGACCTTGATCTCGCGGATTTCGCGGGGCAGGACGAGGGCGATTTCCTGGTGGCGTGCGGAGGTCATCTCCGCTTCTACCTGATTCTTGTCCCAGTGCAGGCGGTTGATGGTGATCGCGCCGCGGCAGAGGATGCCTTCGATGGTGCCTTTGGACCAGGCTTGCGGCAGCGCGGGTAGCAGGCGGACTTTTCCGGGAAAGGAATCGGCGAGCGCCTTGATGATGATGGACGGCTGGCCGCCGCTGATGTCCATGTTGAACAAGGCGCGGCGGTTGTGCATGGAGGCGAGGTTGTTGAGCCAGAAACCGTTGACCAGATGCTTGAGACAGTGGTGAACGATCTCGCCGTGGCCGAGGCTGGCGGAGACCTGGCCGAGCTGGACGATGCCGAAGGACATGAAGCCGCGTTTGTTGTCTTTCCAGTAGCGTTCGAGCTTGTCCTCGACGCTCTTGATGAACGCGCTGCGGAGTTGCGGGCTGTTGGCGATCTCGTCAGGAAGGCCGTCGTAAAGCGGATAGAGCTGCGACGAGTGGCGGTGGGCGTCGTTGTTGCCGAGCTTGGGCGTGAGCCATTCCTTGATGATACCGTTTTCCGCGATGGCGTAGTCCGGCATCTTGGAAAGCATTTTCTCCCAGACGGGGATCTTGTCGGCGTTCTTGCCGAGCTTGCGCGAGGCGGTGATGGTGTTTACTAACAAATCTTTGGCGGCGGCCACGTCCATGGTGGCGTTGAAGGTCGCCTGCGAGTCGGAGCCGGCGGGCCAGTTCTCGGGCGACTGCGCGGGCGAGAGGATATATTTCCCGTCCGGTCCTTCATAGACGAAGTCCTCGAAGAATAGCGCGACTTTTTCCATGTACGGCAGTGCGCGCTCGGCGAGGAATTTCTCGTCGCCGGTGTAGAGGTAGTAGTCATAGAAGTAATGTGCGGCCCACGGTGCTCCGGCCACCCACATGCCGCCGGCGAAACTATCAACGAGCGCGTTGTTATAGCCGTGAGTGGAGGTGCGCGAGGGCAGCACGACGCCGCGGCAGCCGAAGAGGTGCTTGGCGTTGAGTTCCATGTCGGGAACGAGGGATTCGATGTAGCTGATATATGGCAACAACAGCTCCGGCGTGCTGGCCATGCAGTTCGCGGCGATGGCGGACGGGACGTTGCCGTTGTGCGTGTAGTCGCTGGCCCAGCCGGGGACGTAGGTGCCGCCCCACACGCCCTGCAGGTTCGGCGGCAGTTCGCCGGTGGCGCAGATAATGTTATAACGGCCGGCGTCGAATTGTTTCTCCAGCCACGCGAGGTTGATTTTTTCAAAGGTGTTCTCCTCCATCAACTGCTCGGTGGGTTTCTGGTGGTCGGCACCGCCGCCGAGGTCGAGCTTCATGCGGTTGAAGAGTCCGCCGTGGATGGCGGCGTGGGATTTCAACAGCGCGGCGTAGTCGGTGGAAACAGCGGCAAGTTTCGTTTTGAGCGCGTCTTGTTCGGATTTCCCGGCATCCATCAGCAAACGGATGTCCACGAAGATCAGGGCCCTGTCGGCATTCTTGATGGCGAGCGTGCCGTCGGCGGATGGCTCGGTGGAGCCGCCGGTGGTCACCACGCGGGCGCGGCCTTCGAGCGCCTTGATGCTGCGCGGATAGGATTTGAGGAAACGCGTGCTGAAGGTGAGCGAACCGGAGTCCGCGCCGCTTTTGATGTCGCCGAAGTGCTCCTCGAACATCTCGTCGGATTTTTTGGCGATGTCGCTGTCGTCGTTGAACTCATCGCTCGGTTCGCGGATATCGAGTTTCAGTTTGCAGGAAAGCGATCCGGGTTTCGGGCCGGTGAGCTGGATCACCGCCACGCCGTCCTTGCGGGAAACGAACATCCGGCGCTCGAAGGCTCCGCGGTCATCGGACCAGTGGACGACCGCCTCGCCGGTTTGGAAATCCACGGAACGCGCGTAATCGCGCACCTCGCCTTGGGACTCGCTGTCGATCGTTAGATCGAAGGCCGGGACGTAAAAGTCCGGATACATGAAGCTCTTCTGGCCGGAGAGTTCGAACTGCAGCACCTCGGCTTCTTTATATTTTCCCTCCTCGATCAGCTTGCGGATTTCCGGCAGGTGGGCGGACTGGTCCTTCGGCACGAAGGGAGCGCCCATCGGCATGAACAAACGCTCGTGGTTGAAAATGATCCGCTCGTCGAGCGGGCGGCTGAGCGCGTTGATGGCGAGGGTGCCGTTCGCGGTAATGAGCCCCTCCTCCCAGTTTTTGGCGGGCTTGATGCTGACAAAACCACGTTCGGGGACGGGCAGGGGAAGGGCGAGGCTGTTCATGATGGTAAGTAAGCTGCCTCCGGTGGCGGAGCGGATGAAAGAGTGATTGGACATGGCGATTATAAGGCGGCGGAAGGGCTTGGGACGGGAGATCGGGGATCCGGGCCAACCCAGGCGAACTCAGCGCGATGGGTGAAATTGAACCTGCGAAAGCCAGAGGTGGATATACCTTTTTGCGGAAAAATGGTTCATTTCGCGAATTGCCAGTTGGCGGGTGTTGTTTTGGAACCTCCCCGCTACGAGATCCCGGCGTCCGTTTTTTCGGCGCAATGATTTTTTCCATGTCCCCGCCGAAGAAACACAAACCCGTCCCGTTGGCACCGGGGAGCCGCAAAATGACAGTTGATCAACCGCGCCTCCTGCCATAGAACCCGCGGCTTGAGCAGCGAAACCAACACGACCAGCGACTCCATGCGGGCGGGAGTCCTTCATGGCGCGAAAGACCTCCGGATTTCCCGGATCGACATTCCGCAACCCGGACCCGGCATGGTCCTGCTGCGCGTCCGGCGTGTCGGCATCTGCGGATCGGACATGCATTATTTCGAACACGGCTGCTGCGGGGCCTTCGTTCCCACGAGGCCATTCGTTCTCGGCCACGAGTTCACGGCGGATGTCGTTTCGGCGGGACCCGACACCAGCGGCCCGGCCATCGGCACCCGCGTGACCGTCAACCCGGCCCGCGCCTGCGGGTTCTGCGACTACTGCAAGTCCGGCCGCGGCAATCTCTGCCGGAAAACCATCATGCTCGGCAGCGCCAGCACCACGCCGCCCACGGACGGCGCGTTCGCCGAATTTGTGACGGTCAGGGCGGACCAGTGCCACGCTTTGCCGCCGCACATGTCGGACGGTCTGGGTGCGATGATGGAGCCATTCGCCGTCGCCTTGCACGCGGTGAAACGCGCCGGTTCCGTGGCCGGAAAACGGGTGCTCGTGACCGGCGGCGGCCCGATCGGACTGCTCACCCTCATCACCGCCCGCGCTTTCGGCGCGACTCCGGTGACCCTGAGCGATGTGGTCGCCGGACGCCGCGAGACCGCCCTCAAGCTCGGCGCTGACGCCGTGCTCGACCCCACCGCAAAAAATCTCGCAGAGCAAGTGCGGGAGTTGAGCGGCGACGGGTTTGACGTGATTTTCGAAGCATCCGGCGCGCCACCGGCCCTGCGGCAGGCGTTCGATCTCGTCCGCCCCGGCGGCACGATAGTGCAGATCGGCACGCTTGGCGCGGACGACGTGCCGCTGCCTGCCAACCAGCTCATGGCGCGCGAAATCCAGTTCATCGGCTCGTTCCGCTACGGCAATGTTTTCGACGAGGCGATCCGGCTTGTCGAAACCGGCCGTGTCGATCTGGAGCCACTGGTCAGCGAGGTGTTCCCGCTGGAAGAATTTCCCCAGGCAATGCAGCGCGCGTTCGCCAAAGATGATGTGATCAAAGTCCAAATCCAAATCCATTAAACCAAAGACCCAATATGAACGTCTCACCCATCGATGTCGCCGTCATCGCAATCTATCTGATCGGCATCACCGCCTTCGGCATCTGGATCGGCTACCGCCGCGACACATCCTCCCAGCAATACTTCCTAGCTAACAAATCACTCGGCTGGTTCACCGTCGGCGCGGCCGTTTTCACTTCCAACATCTCCACGTTGCATCTCGTGGGTCTCGCAGCGGGCGGAGCCAAGGACGGCCTGGTGATCGGTAACTTCGAGTGGATGGCGTGTTTCACGCTGATGGCGCTGGCGCTGGTTTTCGCTCCGTTCTATATCAACTCGGGCGTTGCCACGCTGCCGGAGTTCATGGAGCGCCGCTACTGCCCGCAGGCCCGCACCTTCCTCGCGGTCATCGGCCTGCTCGGCGCGCTGCTGATTCACATCGGCATCAGTTTGTTCGCAGCCGCCAAGGTGTTCGAGAGCTTCCTCGGCGTGCCGATGGTCTGGACCATCATCGTGCTTTCGCTGTTCACCGTGACCTACACCGTGCTGGGCGGACTCAAAGCCGTGGTGATGACGGAAAACATCCAAGTTTGTCTATTGTTAGGCGGAGCCACGCTGGTCACCGTGCTAGGCATTAAGGCACTGCCCGGAGTGGGCGTGCCTGACGTCGCCAGCTTCAAGGCCGCGGTGATGCCGGGGCAGTTGAACATGCTTCAGCCGATCCACGACGCCCAGGGCAACCTGAACGGATTCTCCTGGCTCAGTGTTCTTCTCGGCTATCCGATCCTCGGCATCTGGTATTGGTGCGCGGACCAGACCCACGTCCAGCGGGTACTCGGTGCCCGCAGTCTGAAGGACGGCCAGAACGGCGCGCTGTTCGCTGGGTTCCTGAAAATCAGCCCCGTCTTCCTGATGGTGCTTCCGGGCATCATCGGCTACGTGCTCTGGCAGAAAGGCGCATTCCAGATCCTGAATCTGCCAGAGAGCGGCAAGCCCGACTACAACACGATGCTACCCTCGTTGATCAACTATCTGATCCCTGTCGGTCTTAAGGGCCTGCTCGCCGCTAGCATGGCCGCTGCCCTGATGAGCTGCATGGCCGCGGCGCTCAACAGCTGCGCGACTTTGATCTCCCTCGACATCGTCAAACGCGTCCGGCCTGAAACACCCGACCGCCAAGTGGTGAAAATCGGTCGCATCGCCACTGGCGTGATCATGGTGTTGGCAATGCTCTGGTCCACTCAGGGCGACCAGTTCGGCACGATTTTCGAAGCCATCAACAAGATCCCGATGACCTTCGCCCCTGCGGTGACCACGGTGTTCGTTCTGGGCGTGATGTGGAAACGCGGCACCAAGCAGGCGGCGATGGCCACGTTGTATATCGGCTCGCTCATCGGAATCATCTACTTCCTCATCGACATGCCGGGCATCGGGAAAATGATCCTCGGCCACGAAAAGGCCGGCGTGGATTTCACCGGACTGGTCACCGATGCCAAGCTCGGCTTGGGCATTCCCTTCATGCTGGTCGGCCCCATTCTGACCGTTTTCTGTGTCGCCATCTATCTGGTCACCAGCCTGATGACCCCAGCGATGGACCCGAAAGAAGTCGCCAAAGTCTGTTGGGACCACCCGCTCGCCTTCCTCAAGGGCCGCCTCATGGGTGCGAGCGATCCGCGCATTGTCACGCTCGTCCTGCTGATGCTGATCGTCGTGTTATACTACTGGCTTCGTTAGAAATCTGCCTTTCAAGGATCAATCCATTGTCATGAGAACGAATCCACTTGGAAAAACCGGACTGAACGTCTCGGCCTTGAGCTTCGGAGCCTCCGCGCTCGGCGGGGTGTTCCGCGAAATCGACGAAGCGGACGGCATCCGCGCCGTGCACGCCGCGCTGGATGCCGGGATCAACTACTTCGACGTCGCCCCCGCTTACGGCGGCACCGTGGCGGAAACCGTCCTCGGCAAGGCGCTCAAAGGAATTTCGCGCGACCGTTATTACCTCTCCACCAAGGCCGGCAAATACACCGCACCCGGCAGCTACGGCGCGGACGAACTCGATTACTCGTCATCCCGCATCCGCACCGGACTTGAGGAAAGCCAACAGCGTCTCGGAGTCGATTACATCGACATCGTCCACCTCCACGACTTCGAATACCAAGGCGGCGCGCAAACCCAAAGCGCCTTTGCCGAAGGCTTTCCCACGCTGGTGGCACTCAAAAATGAAGGCCGCATCGGTGCGGTCAGCGTCGGCATCTATCCGCTCGACCTGTGGCAGCGCGTCATCGCCGAGGCTCCGGTCGATGCCATCCTCACCCACAACCATTACTGCCTCAACGACACACGCGGCCTCGAACTCGTCGAGCCATGTCGCGAAAAAAATATCGGCATGATCAACGCCTCACCCTTCGCCAGCGGCCTGCTCACCGGCGGCAAGGTCGCCGACTGGCATCCCGCCAACGCCGCGGAACGCGCCCTTTTCGCCGAAGCCGCCGCGTTTTGCGAACGCCAGGGCGGCTCGATCGCCAAGCTGGCCTTCCAGTTCGCCTGCCAGCAAAGTCCGTTCCACACCACCATGTTTAGCACCGCGCGCACCAGCTCGTTGCAACGGAATCTCGCGTGGTATGGCGAGCCTTACGACACTTCACTACTCTCCGAAGTGCAAAAAATTCTCGCCCCCGTCATGAACCAACAATGGAACTATGACGCCGGAGTCGAAAAATTGGAGAAATAACCGCGTATCCATCCAACATGTTCAAAAAACTCGGCCTCCCCTGTCTGCTGCTCGTCGGTCTCTTCGCCGCCGTCGCGGAGACCGAAAAATCCGCACCCAAAAAAGTCGGCTGGGTCGAAACCGTGAAGCTCGACGTCCATGGCTGGACGGTCCACGCCGATGCCCGGCTGGTTGGCGGCGAATACAAGGAACTCGGTACGCGCTCTCTCAGCATGCTTTCCAATCATCTGGAGCGCCTCGCCATCCTCATTCCGGAAAAACAACTCGCCGACCTACGCAAGTTGGAAATCTTCATCGAACATTCCCATCCAGAGCTGGGCGGCATGCAGTATCATCCCGGCCTCGATTGGCTCACCACACGCGGCTACGATCCCAGGCTTTTGAAAAAAGTCCACATCCCTAACGCCGCCGAGCTGCTCTCGCGCCAGCAGATGCTCAAGCATCCCGCCGTGATCCTCCACGAACTGGCCCACGCCTACCACGACCAGGTCCTCAGCTTCGACGAACCGCGGATCATCAAGGCCTACGAGGACGCGATGAAAGCCGGCATCTACGAACAATCCCTGCTCTACACCGGCCAGACGGTGAAGCACTACGCCACCACCGATCACAAGGAATACTTCGCCGAGGCCACCGAGGCCTATCTCTATCACAACGACTTCTATCCATTCGTCCGCGCCGAACTCAAGCAGCACGACCCGGCCTGCTACGCCGTGATGGAACGGATCTGGGGCAAGGTGGACTGATCTCAAGCATGAAAATCGACAGCCACCACCACCTTTGGGCGATCAACGACACCGACTATGTCTGGATGAGCGAGGCCCACGCCGTGATCCGCCGCGACTTCCTTTCCGCCGATCTCAACGCCGCATTCGACGAATCCGGCATCGACGGCAGCGTCGCCGTCCAAGCCCGCCAGATGACCGGGGAAACGGATTTCCTGCTAGCTATCGCCGAGGCCAACCCGCGTATCAAGGCAGTGGTCGGCTGGGTGCCGCTCTGCGAGAACGGCGGCGAGCCGTGGCTCGAAAAGTTCGCCGCACACCCGAAACTATCAGGCGTACGCCACGTCGTGCATGACGAGCCGGACGACGACTTCATCCTCCGCCCCGACTTCAATGAGGGCATTCGCAACCTCGCTAAATACGGGCTCGTTTACGACATCCTGATTTTCTGGAAGCACCTGCCGCAGACGATCCGGTTCGCGGACATGCATCCCTGCCAGCCGTTTGTCGTCGATCACATCGCCAAGCCGCGCATCGCAGCCGGAAACTTCGACACCGAATGGGCCGCCGGCATCCGCGAGCTGGCCAAGCGCGAAAACGTCAGCTGCAAGATCTCCGGAATGCTCACCGAAGTGCGCGGCGAACAATGGGACATCGATTTGTTACGGCCGTATTTCGAAACGGTGTATGAAGCCTTCGGCCCGCAACGCGTGATGTTCGGCTCCGACTGGCCGGTCTGCCTGCTCCGCTCCAGCCACGCCGAATGGACGAAAATCTGCGCCGAGCTCACGAAATCCCTGGGTCCCGCCGAACAAGCCGCTTTCTGGGGCGGCAACGCGGCGCGCGTCTATCAAATCCCGAACTCCTGATTTTCCCGATCCATGAAACCAGAATCCGATTCCTCCTCCGGCGACCCTCCAATGCCGTTCATGGCGCAGCTCAAGTCGTTCGATGGCACCTACTGGTGGTGCAACTGGATGGAGTTGATCGAACGCTTCGCCTACTACGGCGTGCGGGCGATGCTGCCGGTGTTCATGGTGGATTCCTTAGGCAAGGGCGGGCCGGAACTCACGCAGATCGAAAAGGGGAACATCTTCGCTTTCGCCCTCGTGATTCAATCCTTCGTGCCCATCCTCTCGGGAGGATTCGCCGACCGTTATGGCTACAAGGTCAACATCGCGGCATCCACCGTCCTCAAGATCATCGGTTATCTGATTATGGGCTACACGCTTCCACTCTCAGAGATGCTCTGTGGTATGCCGCTGGCCGAGGCCCGCGCAAAGGGCGCGGATAGCGCGTATGAGATTTTCACTCTCGGCCTTTTGTTCCTCGCCTTGGGCACGGCCATTTTCAAACCGGGCGTGCAGGGGCTCATCGCTAACCGGGTGACCGAGAAAACTACCGCCTTGGGCTGGGGGCTTTTCTATCAGATGGTCAATGTCGGCGGCTTCGTCGGCCCGCTGCTGGCAGGATACCTGCGCGTTCTCGATTACGAATACGTCTTCCTCGCCTGCTCGGGAGCGATCGCGCTCAACTTCATCCCGCTGTTCTTTTTCGAAGAACCGGCTCACAAACACCACAAGGGCATCGAGCTGCCGGGGCCCGGCCGGATGCTGCTGGATTCCGTCCGCGGCCTGCTAGAGCCCCGGCTGTTTTTCTACACCATCGCCTTCTGCGGATTCTGGCTCATGAACCAGCAGTTCTTTGATATCCTGCCGAACTTCATCGACGACTGGGTGGACTCGCGTGACGCCGCGAATTTTCTCAGAAGCATCATTGGTGAGACGCGGGTGCCCGTGGTTCAAGACGGCAACCTCCCTCAGGAGTGGATGCTCAATTTCAACTCACTTCTGATTAGCCTCTTTGCCTTCGTCGCGGGCTATTTCACCGGCAAATTCAAGCCGCTTCCCGGCATCATCGCTGGTATTATCTTCACGATCATCGCGATCTTCTGCCTCACCGGATCGATGAGCGGCTGGTGGATTCTCCTCTGCATCGGTTTGTATTCAGTCGGCGAGATGACCGCCGCGCCCAGCAATCTGGGCTACCTGTCCCGCATCGCGCCGGAAGGCAAAAAAGGGCAGTATATGGGCTACTCCAACTTCACCGTCGGCATCGGCGCGTCGATCGGCTCGATCATCGCTGGCCACTACTACGAGAACAACTGCGACAAGGTGGTCCTCGCCCGACGCTATCTGGTGGATAAAATGAATGTGGACAAGGCGCAGGTGGATGGGATTTCGAAAGCCGATCTGCTGCCGTTCTTCCATGAAAAACTGGGCATGGATTCATTCCAAGCCCGGCAGGTGCTTTGGGATACCTACGAACCCTACTCGCTCTGGTACCTCTTCGGCGCGATCGGCCTCGGGTCGTTGTGCGCGTTGTTCCTCTACAACCACGTCATTTCCGCTTCGGAAAAAAATCCCGGGCATTCCTTCAACACGCGGGGAAGCTTTTGGGTGAAGGCGTTTCTGATTCCCTTGTCCGTGATCCTGGTAATCACCACCATCCTGCATTTCTCGGTCGGGCTTCTTCTCAACACCTTGTTCTTCTGCATGATGTTGGTTTTCGCGCTCACCCCGCAAAAGCCCGCCTTATCTAACAATTAATATCACGTTCGTTTTTAACCTTCTCCTAACCAACATCAACACTACTATGAGTATCCAATGGAAGGGCGTCATGCCCGCCACACTGACCCAGTTCAACGCAGACCTCAGCATCGACCACGGCATCATGGCCGAGCACGGCCAATGGCTCATCGAGCACGGCTGCTCCGCCATCGTCGTCCACGGCTCGCTCGGCGAGGGTGCCACGCTGTCGTTCGACGAGAAGGTCGCGTTACAGAAAACCTACGTCGCCGCCTTGCCTAACACCCCGATCATTCCCGGCATCGCCGCGCTTTCCACCAGGGAAGCCGTCGATCTCGCCAAGGCCGCCAAGGACAACGGCTGCCGCGGCCTGATGGTGCTGCCACCCTACCTCTACTCGTCCGACTGGCGCGAAATGAAGGCCCACATGACCGCCGTCATCAGTGCCACCGACCTGCCATGCATCATTTATAACAATCCCGTCGCCTACAAAACCGACTTCATCCCGGCCCACATCAAGGAGCTCGCCGACGAGCTGCCGAACTTGGAGGCCGTCAAGGAATCCTCCACCGACGCGCGCCGCATCGCTGGCATCCGCGAAGTCTGCGGAGACCGTGTCGTTCTCGGCTTGGGCGTGGACGACTGCGCACTCGAAGGCTTCGCCATGGGCGGGAAATTCTGGATCACCGGCGTGGGCGACGCCTTCCCGGCCTACAACGTGAAGCTGTTCGAACTCGGCACCACCGGCCGTATTGAGGAGGCAATGCCGATCTATCACTGGATGCTGCCGATGCTCCGCATGGACACCGTCGTCAAGTTCGTCCAGCTCATCAAGCTCCAACAGAACCTCGCCACCGGCGGCAAGCTCGGCAACAACCGCGTCCGCCCGCCGCGTCTCGAACTCGCCGGCGCCGAGCTCGCCGAAGCCACCGCCATCATCGAGAAAGCCCTAGCCACCGCGCCGGCCCTCTGATTGTAGCTGGAGCATCCCTGCTCCAGACCGTGCAGGGGGCGTCTCGCCCCCTGCTTTATTCTTCTCTTCCATACTCCCATGACCACTCCACTCCTCGGCACCTCCTTCATCGGCCACTCCCGCGCCACCGGCACTGAAGCCTGCGGCTTCGGCATCCAACCCGGAACCGGAACTTCGTTAGAGCCAGCCTATCACTCCGCCACGCCGGAGGAAGTGGAAAAGGCCATGGCCCTCGCCGCCGCCGCCTTCCCGGCCTACTCGGCACTGTCAGGAAAACTCCGCGCGGGATTGCTCCGCGCCATCGCCACGGAGATCGAGGGAGCGGTGGAGGACATCGTCGAGCGCGGCCTGTTGGAAACCGGCCTACCGGAAGCCCGCCTGCGCGGCGAAACCGGCCGCACCACCGGCCAGCTCCGCATGTTTGCCAGCCAGATCGAGGAAGGCTCGTGGGTCGATGCCCGGATCGAACGCGCCGATCCTGATAGAAAGCCGATCCCCAAGGTGGACCTGCGCTCGATGCTGCGTCCGTTAGGTCCGGTGGCCGTCTTCTGCGCCAGCAATTTCCCGCTCGCCTTCTCGGTGGCCGGTGGCGACACCGCCTCCGCCCTCGCCGCCGGTTGTCCGGTGGTGGTCATCGCCCACGCAGCGCATCCAGGAGTGGCGGAAATCGTGGCGAATGCCGTGATCCGCGCCGCTCACGCGACAGGCATGCCCGAGGGAATCTTCTCGGTGCTTTACGGCGGCGGTCGCAAGGTCGGCCAGGCGGTCGTCAAACACCCGGTCACCCAAGCGGTCGGCTTCACCGGCTCGCGCTCCGGCGGCACCGCCCTAATGGCTGCCGCCAACAGCCGTCCGCAGCCCATCCCCGTTTACGCGGAAATGAGCTCGGTCAACCCGGTCGTCATCCTTCCCGGCGCGCTCGATCGCGGCGAGGAAGCGCTGGCGGAAGCCTTCTTCGGCTCGCTCACGCTCGGCGTCGGCCAGTTCTGCACCAATCCGGGCCTCGTCTTTCTGCCTGCGGAAAAGGGCGGCGCGTTTCTAACGAAACTCAAGTCGCTCGTGGAAGCCGGCACTCCCGGCATGATGCTCAACGCGTCGATCTGCCAGTCCTACGCCGATTCCACCGCCGCCTTCGCCGCCACGCCGGGAGTAGAAACTCTCGCCCGCAGCGCTAACCAAGCCGGCCCCGGCCAGGGCGCGCCCGCGGTGTTCGTGGTTTCCATCGGTGATTTCCTGAAACACGAAGCCCTGCAAGGTGAAATGTTCGGCCCCGCCACCCTCATCGTGCGCGGGTCGTTAGGCGAGATCGAAGCTGTCATCCCCAAGCTCGAAGGCCAGCTCACCGCCAGCATTCACGCCACCACCGAGGAACTCGCCGCCCAAGCCAGCCTCGTCCAAGCCCTCCAGGGCCGCGCCGGCCGCCTCATCTTCAACGGATTTCCCACCGGCGTGGAAGTTTGCTCCAGCATGGTCCACGGCGGACCGTTCCCGGCGACCTCGGATGGCCGTAGTACGTCCGTCGGCACCATGGCGATCTATCGCTTCTGCCGACCGGTCGCTTGGCAAAGCTTCCCGGACGCCGCCCTGCCCGCCGAGCTTCAGGATGCAAACCCGTTGGGAATCCGGCGGATGGATCCGGCGGTTCCCGCCTGACATCCGGGTTCGCGGTTAGGCGCGGGAACTTTCGGTCACGGCCGAGGGGCGCGTGGAAGACGTGTGCGGGCCGGATTGCCAGCCGCCGCAAAGTGTCCCAGCTGTCTCAGCCGGATGATTTTCCCGACCGAGACAGCCGGGGCACTTTCTCACTCTCCCCGCATCAAACGAAAGAGCAGTCGTTTGATTGAGGCTGGATTCCTTCTTTGATCCACCACGGCATCGACGTAAATCGTCTCGTCCTTGACGCGGTAATAGATGAAGAACGGAAACACGCGGGCGATCATCCGATGAAAACCGTAAAACCGGCGATGATAGCCATGATGAAGGAGCAGCGATTCGATGTCCGCGCTGAGGGAATCCAGGAAATAATCGCCGATACCCGCTTCCTGGCGTTCGTAGAAAAGGTAGCCGTCGAAGAGATCCTCCTTGGCGTGGGTGAGGACCTCGATTCTCACGCGGTTCGTTCCCTCAATTCTTTTTTGACTTGGTTCCAGTCCTCGTAAACCGCCTGTCCGGATTCGATCAAATCCATCCTGCGATTTAAGACTTCACGATGCCAGTCTGGCGGGTCGGACTCCTCGAAGGTCTGGTGAAGACTGCTCCACAAAGCTTCCATCGCAATCAGTTTTTCAGCCGTCGAGAGATTGGGGATTTGATCGCATACGCTTGTCATGATTGGACGATAGCACGAAATCCGAACGGTGGAAGCCCGGAAGCTGGTCGGGTTCTCCAGTGACAAAGCTTGGGGGAATGTGTCCCGGCTGTCTCAGCCGGGAGCCAGCCCCGCCGCGTCCGATGGAGGCGGTCGGGACGTCTGCCTGGAAAGAAACACGGGTTGTCCGCCTTCCCCGATCCCTCACTCAATGTCACCGGCTCCTGCCAGTGCCGTCGGCAAGGCGCTTGAGGAGACTGACAAACTCGGCGCGATGGCCATGGGGATCGGACCCAAGTGCGGCGGACGCCAGCCTGTCCGCATCCTCGAACCGACGGTCCTCCAGTCCCTCCGTTCCACGCAGGATCAGCGCGGTCATGGCCACTGCAGTGCCGAAGCGGAAGTCGGCATCGGCTTATCAGGGAGTCGGAGGCTTGGCGGGTTGCTCGACTTGCGGGCGGAGGCGCAGGATGACTTTGGAGTCTAGCGGGGGAAGCTGCTCGCCATCGGCCTGCCACGCCCGCAGGCTGTTGGCCTGGTCGTGGATGCCGGGCAGGCAGAGCAGTTCGTCGCCGAAGGTGGCGATGGAGATCACGTTGCCGCTCTGGTCACAGACGTAATCGCGCGGGCCTTTATCGTCTCCGTCGAGGACGGAGCCGGCAAACAGGAAGGTATGGGTCGGGAATTTCACGGGCTTGGCGTCTTCCGCGGGTTTGGCTCCCGCCGTGGATTCGTCCTGCTCGGCTTGCGTGATGAAGTCGCTGATCGGGCGCTCCGTTTCCTTGCCCTCGGCATCCTTGACGAGCAGGAAAACGTCCACTGCGCCTCCTCTTGGCGGCAGCGAAGTGAAGCGCGTGTCTTCTTCGTCGATCGCCTTCTGCATCGCGGGATGTCCCGGTTTGGCGCGCAGGAGCAACAGGGCGGTGTGGATATGGCTGGGCTTGGCCTCGACCGCGATGATCGCCTCGTGCTCCTTGCTGTCCTTGGTGCACGCGATGAGTTCGAGCATGCCTTCTACCAGACAGACGCGGGCATCGACGTCCACGGACCACTCCTCGACATTGATTTTCACGCCGGGCATGACCAGCTTTTCGAGCGCGGCCCGGAGCTGGGGTGATAGCCTTTCCGCTGCCAGCGCCTTCTTGGCATCGCCTCCCGGCGGATTTCCGGCAGCGGGATTTTCCTCGGCGGACAGGGCGAACGGGATGGAAAGGAAAAGGCTGGCGAGTGTGCGGAGGTTCATGTAGGGAAAACTGTTCGCACGTCCCGGCCCCAAAGGCAAGGCGTTGGGGTGCATTGGTTTCGTTGGTCGTGATGAAGAGCGGGTGGTCGGGTTGCTACGGCGCGGGTCGCTCGGAGCCTTTCACGGGATGGCGGGCCGCTGGCCGAATCGATGAACAGGAAAAAATGGAGCTTATCTTCATTCCCCCTTGGGAATGAGATCGAGGTTCCAATGCGCCGCAGGCGACACCAAGGGCCCGAGTGGCGCGAAAAAGCGTTGGTTTTACGCATTGCATCGACCCAATCCGCTTGCGCTCCCCATCGGCCCCTGCCTTGCTGAGGCGTGCGGCGGGCGTTCTCGAATCGGGCGACCGCCACATGACTAAGGAGCGCCTCCCATCCCAGGTTATTGGATTTTCCGGGATGGGGGCCTCTTCGAAAGCATGGATGCCGACCTCGCCGGGGCGAGGTGATTTCCTTTCTTGTGTGTGCCCGAAAAATTCCTTCCCATCCCGACCCTCATGACGAACCGCCGATCTGCCACTCCGAAAAAAACTAACGAAGCTCACTCTTCATCCATGTTGTTTCATGCGAGTTCGGATGATCCGGATATGCTTTATTTCAGCCGCTTCCGCGCCAGCGACCCGTATCTCGCCTTCACCTTGGGCAACAAGAAAATCGGCCTGACCGTGCCGATGGAATACTCGCGGATGTCGAAAGAGTCGGCGTTCGACGAGGTGCTGTTGCTGCCGGAGATCCGTGAAGCCGCGGCCAAGCGCTTCAAACTGGCGGCGGGTGTCGTGCCGGATGACTGCCAGTTGGTGATCCATCTGGCCGAGCTCTATCAAATCGATGAGTTCCAAGTGGGCTCCCGGTTTCCCGCCGGACTGGCATTCAAGCTCAAGGACGCCGGGCTGAAAATCACGGCGGCTGAAAACGGCAACCTGCTGCCCCAGCGCCTGATCAAAACCGCCGCGGAGGTCGAGTCCCTGCGCAAGGGAAACCGCGCCAGCGCCGCCGGCTTGCGGGTGGTGGCGAAAACCCTCGCCGATTCCAAAATCCGCAACGGGCTGGTGATCCACGAGGGTCGGACCCTCACTTCCGAGCGCCTGCGCGAGCTCATCAGCATAGCCACCCTCGCCGAGGGCGCGGTCGCGCTCCACACCATCGCCGCTTCAGGCGACCAGGGCTGCGATTGCCACAATGCCGGCTACGGACCGATCCGCGCCGGCGAGTTGATCGTGGTGGATATTTTCCCGCGTCGCGTCGATGACGGCTACTGGGGCGACATGACCCGGACCTTTCTCAAAGGCACGGCCAGCGACGCGCAACGGCGCATGGTCCGCACCGTCAAGCGCGCCCACGAGCTGGGCATCAGCGTGATCAAGCCCGGCGTGACCGGCGGCAAAGTGCAAGACGCGGTTGAGGCGTTTTTCGCCAAGGAGGGCTACAAGACGATCAAGAACAGCCGCGAGCCGGAAGGCTTCTTCCACGCCATCGGCCACGGCATCGGACTCGAGGTCCACGAAGGGCCGTCCGTCCGCCCGGGATCCATCCAGAAACTCAAGAAGGGAATGGTGGTGACCATGGAGCCCGGCCTCTACTACCGCGGACTCGGCGGCTGCCGCATCGAGGACGTCGTCCACGTGACCGCCGGAGGAAATGAAAAAATCTCCAGCGCCCCTTACAAGTGGGAGATTCCCTGAACGGCTTATTTGATGGGCGATGGCCCAGTCTGCCGGACCTTGTCCCCACCGTCCATGGCGGTGGATTTCGTTCTCACAAGCCTAACCGGGTATTTTGAAGCCTTTTTAGCGCTATCTTGAAATCAGCACCGATAAGGACCGCCGGGTTTCAAACCATCCGCGCTTCGGGAAAGCGCCGCACCGGCAAGTCGCTGCTTGGAAATCACGGGAACACGGTCATGGTTCCGCCGCGCCTATGGAAGAATCCGGAACGAACGAAAAAGCCGCTGCCGAAGAGCCGATCCCGCCGCCGGGACTGCGGCAGGATTTGATGGTGCTGATGAAGGTACGGCTGAATTTCTTCGTCCTGATCACCACGTTTTTCGGGTTCCTGTTATATTGCCGCGGGGTGGAAATGAACTGGATGAAGCTGCTCCACACCATCCTCGGGACAGCGGCGGCGGCGTTCGGCTCGGCGGCTTTCAACCAGCTGATGGAAGTGGATCTGGACGCCCGGATGAAGCGCACGGCGGATCGACCGCTGCCGTCGCGGCGGATGGACCCGCTGGTCGCGTTCGGCATCGGCTGGGTGTTGTCTGCGGTCGGGATCATCCATCTCGCGGTGCAGGTCGGGCATCTCGCGGCCTACCTAACGGCCGCAACGGTGGCGATCTACGTTTTCATCTACACGCCCCTGAAGCGCGTGAGCTCGACGAACACTCTGGTCGGCGCGATTCCCGGTGCGGTTCCGCCGGTGATCGGCTGGGTTGGCGCGGGCGGGAGCATCGGCTGGGAAGCGTGGTTTTTGTTCGGACTGTTGTTTCTCTGGCAGCTCCCGCATTTCATCGCCATCAACTGGCTGTGTCGCGCGGAATACGAGTCCGCGGATTACAAGATGTGGTCCAACCGCGATCTGACAGGACGGAAGAGCGGCCTGCTCTCCGCGATGTTCTCGCTGGTGCTTGCAGTGTTTTCGCTGCTGCCAGCTTTGCTGGGTTTCGCTAACTGGCTGTGGACGGTCATCGGACCGCTGCTGGCCTTGGTGATGATGGCGCTGGCGCTGAAATTCTCGCGCGACGGCGAGCGGACTTCGGCGCGGCGCTTGTTTCTGTTCACGCTGTTGTATCTGCCGATCGCCCTTCTCGTGCTCCTGTTCGCGTGGAAAAGTTAGGAGCGCCATGAACGAGCTGATCGCATCCACCGAACGTCTGGCAGCCGGGCTGCGGGATCTCGAATTCTCACCGCCGGTCGCATGCGTTTACCGGACCTTGGACTACACTTGGCAGTCGCACCGGCAATATCTGGAACGCTTCGGCAAGGGCGGGAAACGCGTCGTGTTCCTCGGCATGAATCCCGGTCCATTCGGGATGGCGCAGACAGGAGTGCCGTTCGGAGAGGTGGCCGCGGTGAGGGATTGGATGGGGATTCAAGCGCCGGTCGGCAAGCCCGAGCCGGAGCATCCGAAACGCCTGATCGAGGGATTCGAGTGCAAACGCTCGGAAGTGAGCGGACGGCGGCTGTGGGGGCTTTTTGCGGAGCGCTTTGAAAACGCCGGTGACTTTTTCAAAGATCACTTCGTGCTCAACTACTGCCCGCTGGTCTGGATGAGCGCCACCGGCGCGAATCTAACGCCTGACAAGCTTCCCGCCGCGGAGATGGCTCCCGTCGAGCAAGCGTGTCAGAAACATCTTCAGGAAGTGATCTCGCTGCTCAAGCCTTCCTGGCTGATAGGAGTCGGCGGGTTTGCGGAAGAGCGCTTGCGGCGCGCGGCCGAAGTCACCGGCAGTTCCCCGCGGATCGGCAGCATCCTGCACCCGTCACCCGCGTCGCCGGCAGCGAACCGCGGCTGGGCGGAGGCGGCGGGCCGCCAACTGGTAGATCTCGGAGTCTGGTGAGAAAACTCACTCCAAGGTTGCCTGGAGTTTTTGAATCAACAGCGCGTCGTCGTCACGGCCGGCTTGTTCCAAAGCGTGGCTGAGATTGTTGAGCAGGCGCACCAAGATCGTTCCCGGATCAGCGGTCTGACGCAGGAGGTTCCGCTGCGACCGGTTGAGCTCGGGATTCTCTAGCAGTTCGGACTGGCGATGAAGCTCGCCACGGTCGAAGCAATCGATGACGAGAGGAAAGCCGTCCTCGAAGATCCGGCACATGAAGTGCCCGGGGAAATTGATACCTTCGATTTCGAGACCAAGCCGGCGTCCCACGAGCATGAAAATTAAACAGAGACCGAGGGGGTTAGAGCGGCCTTCCGCGACGCACCACGCGAGATCGGAGTTTCTGGGATCGTGGTAATCCGTCTGATTGCCGGTCAGGCGTGTTCCTTCGAAGAGGAACGCGCGGAGCTCGTTCGCCGTGGTCACACCCTCGTCGGCCGCTTCCTCCGCGAGAAGGTCGAGCGCGTCGGATAGGGGCTGGCGTAGCGAAATTCCGTCGTGAAGAAAATCAGACACGCAGCGGAGAAGCGCCTCGAAGGATTCCCAGTCCTCCTGCAAGGCGGCGCCGCCGCCGGTGGGCGCGACCCATTCGCGCGCGAGCATTTCACGGCGCGGCGGGCGGAGCATTTCCGCAAGCAGTGATTTTTCCTGCCTGCTCAGCGGGCGCGGCTGCGTGGCGAGCCATTCGCTGAGGTCCCCGCCACAGAGGGCGAGGCGCCCGGCCACGCGCTCGCGGACTAACGGGGTTTCGTCATCAAGTAGCCGGAGAAGGGCATCGAGTTCGTCGGGTGCGGGTGGCGCGGCATCCATCGCAGGGATCAAAGTGGATCAGGAGACCGGGTGAAAAATGGTGCGCGATCCTGGGTTCGAACCAGTGAAAGGAACTGAGCGTCTGTAAATCAATGATTTACAGCAGTTTGGGCGGATTTAAAATAGTAAAAACTTGTCAGGCTGGCATAACTACGGGACAGCCCCTGGGGGGCAGGTGAAAGAGAAAAGTCATCTCTTCACTGAGAAAACGAAAAGAATCGAACGTCTGGCAAGCCCAATACTATGTGCCGGACGCGAACACTCACGGATCACTTCCGCCTCTCTCACTTCCGCTTCTTCACCGCCTTTTTCTGCTCGAAGCTCACCGACTTCGGATCGAACGCCTCGGGATCGTATCCCGGATGCGCCCACTCGATTTCGCCATGCAGCGCCTGCATGTATTGGAAAGTCCCACCAAAGTCCTCCGGCGGGCAGGCGCGCTCGCCTTCCAGCACTTCCGGTCCGCCTTCGCCGGCGGCCCATTTTTCGAAAACGATCTCATGGATCCATTCGTCGGCGAAATCGTAGCGATAGAGAATCCGGATCGGCAGCCGGCGTTTGCCGAGGAAATCCTTCACCTTCAGCACCGCCTCATCCTGGAACTCACCTGCCGTCTGATCTTCCAGCCCGATCGGCCCGATCACATCGACGAGCCTCTTGCCCTTGCCATGGCGGAATTCGTGCGGGCTCTTGTTATCCCAGCCCATGACCGACTGGATCGCGTCGCTGAACTCGATGAATGTGACGTCCCCGGAAATCGAGAAGCGCCGCCAAATCTGCGGTTGGATTCCGTAGAGAAACACCTTCACCACCACCCGGTTTTCGTCCTTTGCCTTCGCCATGCCGCGAGCTTGTGAACGCTGCGCGGAAAAAATCAAAGCGTAATTCCTGCGGATTTCCCCCGGATGATTTCCACGCCGCTCGGCCCGTTTTACGAACTGGACACCTCCAGTCCCGCCCTGTTTCTCAAGCCCCGGCGCGTCGCACACCCACGCCCAAGCCACCGTGCATCTCACCGGCCCGCGCGAGGTGCTCGACGCCATCGCCAAACGCACTCTTGGCGTGAGTCTGGAGGCGATCTAAGGAGTCTGGTGAGGATCACAAAAGCGAATCGCGGGCGCTCTTCCGGCGTTTTCGCCATTCTGTAATTGAGATCGAGCACCGCGGCGGCCGCCTCAAATCCTTCGAGCTCTCGACGGAAAACGCTCCCGTTTCCTAGAAGCCGGGACCGGGAGAAACCGCCAATTTGCGGAAATCGAGAGACAAGGTTGCGGCCGGGCGGCTTTTGAGCGACAAGAAGTCGCCACTCATGACCCAGCTTTTGATCGAACCTGCCCGTCGCACCGGATGCGAGGACATTCCCGCGCTTACCGAAGTCCTTCGAGGCGCCGCCCAGCGCCAGCGCTCGCCCATTGACGACGTGCTCGACGCCGGCGTGGTCGATGAGGAACGCTACATGCGCGAACTCGCTCACGACCTCGGGATCGAGTGGCTCGACAGCATCCCGCTGGCTGAAGTGCCGCTGCCGTTGCGCGAGGCTTGCGGCCCGCGGCTGGCGCTGAGACACCGTTTGCTGCCCGTCGCCATCACCGGCGAGGGCGACCACAAGCGCCTGAAATTATGCACTTTTGACCCATTCAACCTGATCGCCCGCCAGGCCGCCGCGCAGGAACTCGCGCTGCCCATCGACTGGTGCATGGCGTCCCGCAAGCGCCTCTACGAAGCCCTTCGCCGCCTCTACGGGGTCGGCGCCGACACCTTCGAACAAATCCTCGAGGGCCGCGATTTCGACTACGACCACCTCGAAGGCGGCGAAGACGAAGCCAACGTTATCGACCAAGACGACGACGAGGAAGCCTCCGTCGTCAAATTCGTCAACCAGATCATCCGGGAAGCGCTCGACCAGCGTGCGACCGACATCCACGTCGAGCCGCTCAGCACCAATCTCCGCATCCGCTACCGGATCGATGGCCGCCTGATCGAGGTCGCCGTGCCGGAAAACATCAAGGCGCTGCAAAGCTCGGTCATCGCCCGTTTGAAAATCATGGCGCGCCTCGACATCGCCGAGCGCCGGGTGCCGCAGGACGGCCGGATCAACCTCCAGTTCGAAGGCGCGACCATCGACGTCCGTGTCGCCACTGTGCCGACCGTCGAGGGCGAAAGCGTTTCCCTGCGACTTCTCAACCAGGAGAAATTCAACATCGCCAAGCTCGGCATGGAGCCGTTCGTGTTGAAGAAAATCGAGTCTCTCCTGCATCTTCCTAACGGCATCATCCTCATCACCGGCCCGACCGGCTCCGGTAAATCCACCAGTCTCTACTCCTTCCTCACCGAGGTGAACCACCCCGAGCGGCGCATCGTCACCGTCGAGGACCCGGTGGAAAACAAGCTCACCGGCGTGATGCAGATCGCCGTGAAAAACGAGATCGGCCTGACCTTCGCCACCGCGCTGCGTTCCATCCTCCGGGCCGACCCGAACATCGTGATGATCGGGGAAATCCGCGACCTTGAGACCGCGGAAATCGCCATCCGCGCCTCGCTAACGGGTCACTTGGTTTTCTCCACGCTCCACACCAACGACGCGATGGGCGGCATCAGCCGGCTCATCGACATGGGCGTGGAACCGTTCCTCGTGTCCGCCGCCGTCCGCGCCTTCCTCGCCCAGCGGTTGGTTAGAAAACTCTGCCCGCATTGCAAAGTCCCGCGCGAAGTCAGCCACCAGGACCGACTCGACCTCGGCATCCCGCTGCACATCCCCGGCCAGGTTTATTCACCGAAAGGCTGCGACCGCTGCCGCATGACCGGCTTCTCCGGCCGACTCGCGATTTACGAAATCATCTTGCTCACCCAGCCGATGCAGGAGCTCGTCGCCCACCGCGCCCAAGCCGTCGAACTCCGCGTCCAAGCCGTCCGCGACGGCTACATCCCGATGCGCGAATACGGCTGGCACAAGGTCATGAAAGGCGAGACCACCATCGAGGAAGTCATCTCCGTCACCTCCTCCGACATCGGCGGCGGGGAATAGGAACATCGAACATCGAACATCGAACGCCCAACATCGAACATTGAAATGAAAGCCGAACTCACCGCCATCATCGAACCCGATCCATCCGGTGGCTACTGGGCGATTTGTCCCGAAGTTCCCGGCGCGAACGGCCAGGGCGAAACCATCGAGGAAACCAAGCTCAGCCTCAAACAGGCGATCGAGCTTCTATTGGAGGATCGCACGGCCGACATTCTCCGTGGCCTCCCGGACGACGCGATTCGTGAAACACTTCTCATTGGATGAAACGACGCGATCTGGAACGCAAACTCCGAATCGCCGGTTGTCTGTTGAAACGAGAGGGAGCAGCCCACTCGATTTGGACAAACCCGAAGACCGGAGTGACGGAAACAGTTCCGCGACATAACGAAATCAAGGAGAACCTCGCCCGCAAAATCCTGAAAAGCATGAACGCCGACTGAGCGTTCCATCCATCCCTTCCCATGCCTCTCTTCGCCTACAAAGCCCTCGCCGCTAACGGTTCCGTCACCACCGGGGAGATCGACGCCGCGGATCGTCCCGAGGCCCTGCGCGTTCTGGATAAAAAAGGCCTCCAGCCGGTCAATCTGCGGGAGACCGCCGCCGCCGTCTCCGCCAGGAAATCCAGCGGAAGCGCCAAGGCGAAGGCCGAGGATAGCGACCGCTCCAAGCCTGATGCCAAGGAAGCTGCGATTCCCGAGGGCCCTATCAAGCTCAAGCGTGCGGAAGTCGTGCTCTTCACCGAGGAGCTATCAGACATGCTCAGCGCCGGTCTCCAGCTCGAGCCCGCGCTCAAGTCCATGGAAAACCGTCAGGAGCTCGGCAACCTCAAGGCCGTTTCCTACAAGATCCGCCAGATCGTGCGCGACGGCGTCAATTTCTCCGTCGCCCTGAAAAAAGTCAGCCCCAGCTTTGGCCCGCTTTACTGCTCGCTCGCCGCCGCCGGCGAGGCGTCCGGCGCGCTCGACGACATCCTCAAGCGCCAAGCCCACTATCTGAAAACCCTCGCCGAGCTCCAGGCCCGCCTCATCCTCGCGATGATCTATCCGGCCTTCCTGATCCTCGCCGGCATTGGGGTTTCCATCATTTTCATCACCGTCCTCATCCCGCAGCTCACCGCGCTTATCCAGACCAGCGGCGGGAAAATGCCGCTCGGTGCCGCCATCCTCATCGGCGCGTCCGCCTTCATCAAAAAGTGGTGGATCGTCATGCTGCTCACCATCATCGCCTCGCTGATCTTTTTCAAAGCTTGGAAGGACAACGATGCTAACAAGCCCGCCTGGGACCGGATGAAACTCAAGCTGCCGCTTGTCGGCCCGGTTATCACCAGCCGCTTCTATGTCCAGTTCCTCGAAACCATGGCCAACCTCGTGGGCAACGGACTGCCGCTGCTCCGCGCGCTCGAACTCTCCCGCGACGCCACCCAGAACCGCGGCCTCCGCGGCGAGTTAGACAAGGTCATCGCCCAAGTCGGCGACGGCCGTTCCTTTTCCAAAGCCCTCATCCGCAACGGTGCTTTCCCACCGCTGCTCATCGACATGATTTCCGTCGGCGAGCAAACCGGTAAGATCGACCAGTCCCTGCGCCGCGCCGCCGAGCGTTTCGACAAAGAGCTCGACAAGAGCCTCCAACGGATCATGGCGCTCGTCATGCCCACCGTGCTCATCATCATGGCCGGCCTCATCGGCACCATGGCCTATCTGATGATCACCGCCATCTTCCAGACGATCTCGAATCTGAACTGATCTCTCTCAGAACCCGAAGCGCTGGCGGAAGGCGATCGACTGACGCCTGGAGAACTCGATGGTCCCGTGGGTGATCGCGTTTTCCACCAGATTGAATAACAGCATCGGCGGGACGGCGACACCCAGCAGATGATCCGGCACATGGATGTGTGTCTGCAGGCGGTCGTGGTAGCGCAGGCGGGCCAACCGCAGGAGCACCTCGATCTGTTCGAGCTCGTCGCCGAGATTGATCAGGGTGACCTCCGCGGTCCGGAGGCTGCGCCGCAAAAGACCGGCTAACGAAGTGGTGGCGTGATCCACTTTTCCCGGGTCCGCATAAAGCAGAGCACGGATGACGTTGAGCGTGTCGAAGAGGAAATGAGAGCTCAGGTTCGCCTTCTGATAGCCGGGCGCCACCATCGCTTCCTGCGCCGTACGCAAGTCTGACGAGCCGGCGGCGACCAGATGGATGACTGCGGCCATCACGATGTTATAAACACCGAGCTCCGCTGCGCTCGCTCTTGATTTCCGCCATGCAGAAATCGCGCCGCAGTAGGTGAAGCGTCAGGCCGCCGAACGCGACAATCCCCTGGACATGGGCCAGCGACGAGGGTTGAGCGGAACCTTGCATTTTCCATCGCGGAAAATCAAAGTTCGCGGAGTGAACGACCTCCGCGCCTGCGCCGACGCCCTCGGCATTGAAAGAATCGGGCGCCACATCTTCCTCTGCGCCGATCAAACCGAGCCGAAATGCTGCGCGAAAGAGGCCGGACTGGAATCCTGGGAATACCTCAAGCGGCGGCTCAAGGAGCTCGGGCTGGCCAACGCCAGGGACCCTAAAATTTTCCGGACCAAGGCGAACTGCCTGCGCGTCTGCCTCCACGGCCCCATCGCCGTCGTCTATCCGGAAGGCGTCTGGTATCACTCGTGCACGCCGGAGGTGTTGGAGCGCATCATCCAGCAGCACCTGATTGGCGGGGAAATCGTCGCGGAGTTTGCCTTCGCGCGCAACGAGCTCAAGACTCACGCATGAACGCCGCTCTTGAGACGTTGATGCTCGCCTTCTCGGCGGATGACGGGCTGCGGGTGCCGCCGCGCGCGCTGTTCATCGGCGCGGAGTCTCATCCCGCGCTGGGGGAATGGTCGGATCTGATCGGCTGGCAACCGCTCAAGCCGCTGGCGGCGGCTTGGGAGCGTGCCGGATTTCCGCGTGCCGACGATCTGCCGGAGGGGAAATGGCCGCTGGTGCTGGTGCTGCCCGGCAAATCGCGGGACGAGGCGCTCGCGTGGTTCGCGATGGCCCGCGACCGGCTGGAACCGGGCGGGAAACTGCTCGTCGCCATGCCAAACACCGCCGGCGCGGGGCGCTTCGAAAAGGAGCTCTCCAAGGCCACCGGCAACATCGTTTCTATCCAAAAGCACAAGTGCCGCGCCTTCCACGCGACCGAGGACGGCGGGTGGAACGAGGAAATTTTCAATGAGTGGCGGGCTCTCGGCGAGTTGCGGGAAATTTCCGGCTTCACCGTGCAGGCCGGGATTTTCAGCAGCGACCACATCGACCCCGGCTCGCAGCTGCTCGCCGACCACCTGCCCGCCCACCTGCCCGGCAACGTCGCGGATCTCGGCGCGGGCTGGGGATTTCTATCCGACGCCGTGCTGAAGCGCTGCCCGAAGATCCAGCGGCTGGACTTGTTCGAGGCGGACGCGCGCGCCTTGGAATGCGCCCGCCGGAACCTCGCCAGCTACCCGCGCGCGATCACCTATCACTGGCACGACGTCACCACCGGCCTGCCGGAAGTCTACGACGTCATTGTCATGAACCCGCCATTTCACACCGGCCAGGCGACCGATGTGGATCTCGGCCGGGCGTTTCTCAAGGTCGCCGCCGCCTCGCTCAGACGCGGCGGGAAATTGCTGCTGGTCGCCAACCGCCAGCTGCCTTACGAAGCCGCTCTCGAAGCCAGCGGCCTCGCCTGGCGGAAAATCGCGGAGGACCGGATTTACAAAATTCTCTCCGCCGAGAAACGCTAACCACTCTTTCATGAAACTCGTCAAGCTCCTCGCCAATCTCGGCTACGGCTCCCGCAAGGAAGTCCAGCGCCTCATCCGCTCCGGCGCGGTCACCGATGCCGCGGGCAACGTGTTAGGCGAGAACGACGTGCCGCCGCACGACCAGATCCTTTTCCGCGGCGAGCCGCTCGACCCACCCGCGCCGCTCGTCATCATGCTCCACAAGCCGGACGGCTACACGTGCAGCAGCGAGGACCCCGGCAGCACGATTTACGATCTCCTGCCGCCGCGCTTCGCCCAGCGGAACCCCGGCCTCAACCCCATCGGCCGGCTCGACAAGGACACCACCGGCCTGCTGCTGATGACCGACGACGGGAAATTGCTCCACAAGATCATCCATCCGAAATCGGAGTGCCACAAAGTCTATCATGCCGAGCTCGACCGTCCGTTGGAAGGTCACGAGGGCGAGCTCTTCGCCTCCGGCACGCTGGTCCTCAACAACGAGAACCGCCCGCTCCTCCCCGCCAAGCTCGAAGTGCTCGGCGAGAAGGAAGCCCTCGTCACCCTGCACGAGGGCCGCTACCACCAAGTCCGCCGGATGTTCGCCGCCGCCGGAAACCACGTGCTCGGTCTCAAGCGGATTTCCATCGGCGGCTTGAAACTGCCGGACAACCTCGAAGAAGGCGATTGGCGGGAACTCACCGCAGAGGAGCGGCAGGCGGTTTTCACCCAGCCACCTGAAAACCCATAATTCAGCTTGTTACCCGCGAACCGATCATTCCAAATTTGACTCACATGAAAAATTCCATTTCCCATTTAGCCGCCCTCGTGCTCGCGGCATCCACCCTTGTCTCCCCCGGCCACGACGACATGAGCAAACCGGTGATCACCACCGAGACCCGCAAGGACGAAAAGGGCAAGGACGTCCTCTACATGTTCATCGACGGCATCAAGGTCCACGAAACCGACATCACCAAGCAACTGCTTCCGCCGGTCGTCACGCCGGGACCTGCGGACAAAGTCGGCGCGCCGCCAGCGGATGCGACCGTTCTCTTCGATGGCAGCGAAACCTCATTCAAAGACAACTGGACCGACAACAAAGGCAATCCAAGCGCGTGGAAAGTCGTCGATGGAGCGCTCGAATCTGTCAAGAAGGCCGGCTACATCCAGACCAAGCAGAGCTTCGGCTCCTGCCAGCTTCATCTCGAATGGGCGGCTCCGGCCAAAGCCGAGGGTGAAGGCCAGGGACGCGGTAACAGCGGGGTCTTCCTGATGAATGTTTATGAAATACAGGTGCTCGACAGTTTTGAAAACCAGACTTACGCCGACGGCCAGGCCGGCGCGCTTTACGGACGGCAGAAGCCGTTAGTCAACGTCTGCCGGAAGCCCGGCGAGTGGCAAAGCTATGATATCATTTTCCACCGTCCGCTCTTCGACGAAAGCGGCAAGGTCACCCGCCGGGCGACGTTCACCGTGCTGCACAACGGCGTACTCGTCCAGGACCACACCGTCCTCAGCGGCGGCACGGGCTGGATGGGATCGCACGCGGCATCCGAGTATAAAGCCCACCCGGACAAACTTCCCTTTGCCATGCAGGATCACGGCAACCCGGTCCGCTACCGCAACATCTGGATCCGTGAGTTGAAGGATTGAAGGCCTCTAATCAAACAACCGGCGGCGGCACGAAGCCATCGCGGTAGCTGCGGCGGACGATGGTTTTCGTCGCTTCCTCGTGGTTGGTGAAGGAGAGCGTCGGCTTGTCCCAACGCAGCTCCTGGCCGGGGAAGCGGGTGGCTTTAACGGCAAGCTGGGTGGCCTCGGTCATGCGGACAGCGTCCTTGAAGGGACTGCGGAGCTCGGTTTTGATGCCGAGGCAATTGTCCACCCAGGCGTGCCAGTGATTCATCTTCGGGAACTCGGGCAGGCCGGGCATTTTCAGGCCGGAGGTCATGATGCCGTCGCGCCAGATTTCAAGGCGTCCATCGGCAGTTAGGCAGAGCACGCCACCCTCGCAGACGACAACGGTCATGTTGGTGTCCGGATATTTTCCGGGCGGCAGGCCCAGCGCGGCGCGCGAGGGAGCTTGGGCGGAGTCGCTATAGTAAATGGCGAACTGCTTGCGGGCGAATTTCTCCGAGTCCACCGCGTAAGTGATGGTCGAGTGGCACGGATGGCTGTGGAAGAGCGGATTGGGCGACGGTTCGCAATGGGTTAGCACGGCGACGGGCGAGACGAGTTCGTCGTAGCCATAGAAAATCACATCCAGCACGTGGAGCCCCCAGTCGCCGAGGCCGTTGCTGCCATAGTCCCACCACGAGCGCCAGACGACGGGCGCGATGCCGTCGTGATAGGGAGTTTCCGCGCAGGGGCCGAGCCACAGGTTCCAATCCAGATTCGAGGGCGCGGGCTTGGGTTCGCCGACGGCGCGGTCCAAATTGAAATACTCGCGCGCGTTCGGAGAATTGACCCAGACGTGGGCTTCGGCCGCCTTGCCAAGCGCTCCGCTGCGGAGGATTTCCACGGCGGCGCGGCGACCGGCCGAGGCCATCCGCTGGTTGCCGACCTGGGTCACCAGATCCGGCCGCGCGGCGATGGCTTTTTCCATCATCGCCAGTTCTTCTAGCTGATGGACGAGCGGTTTCTGGCCATAGACGTGTTTGTGATTGGCCAGCGCGGTGAGCATGATCGGCGCGTGGCTGTGGTCGGGCGTGGAGACGATGACCGCGTCGAACTTGTCGCCGAATTTCGAGAAAGCCTCGCGGTAATCGCGGCAGGTGAAGGCACCCGGATGGTCGATGGCGGCTTGGGCGAGGGCGTTGGAATCGACATCGCAGAGACCGCTAATTTCGACGGCGGGATGCTGCGAAACCTGCGTGCGGTCCACCTTGCCGATGGTTCCCACGACGCCGATCGAGAGCACGCGGAGTTTGGAATTCGGGGAGACGGCCCGTCCGGGCGACTGGGCGCGGAGGATGGAGGAAAACCCGATTCCTGCGGCACCCGTGGTCCACATGAAACGGCGGCGGTTGATGGCATGCATATCGGGATTCATACTTGATGACGCTCGGGAATTTTTCAGCTGGGCGGGTGATAGGTCATTAATTAGGCGGTGCCTTCCAGATCAGCCGCACGGCGTCGAGACGGACACGGGCGTTGCCGATGGCGGCGGCGAGTTCGGTTTCGCGCTGCTCAAGCACGGCGATTTCCTCCGGCTGGATGTGGTCGTTGACCTCCGCGAGGTTGCGGAGGCGGGTGATTTGCGCGGCCATCTCGGCATGCATCCGGGCGAGCGCGTCCGCGACGACGGCGTGGCTTTTCGCGGTGCCGAGCGCGCGGGCCTTCTCTAACATCTCGGGTAGGAATTTCCGCTTCACCGCCTCGTTCCTCATCAGGCTGGCCGGATCGCCTTTCCGCAGCGGCGGCTTGGCGAAGGCGGCTTCCTCGGTGTGGTCGCCGCCCTTGTGATCGACGAGGATCCGCAGCGGCGTCTGGGGCAAAAACCGCTCGACGTGCAGGCGCGCCGGAGCCACGCACTCGACGACGACCCATGCCTCTAGCAAAATGATTTTCTCCCCGGCGGCATCCCACACGCCGAAGGTCGCGTTGCCCGCCGCCGAGCCGAGCATGAGATCGAGCGCGCCGCGGACCATCGGGTGGTCCCAGGTTAGAAACGCTTCTTGTTCGCGTTCCAGCGCGCGCTGGCGGTCGAGCGTCACGGTCATGCCGTCGTGTGGCAGCGAGGGAAACGCGTCGGATTTCAAATTCCCCGGCAGCAGGAAATAGCGCCGGCGGCCGAGCTCCTCGATGTGCAGGCCGGAGAACTCGAACAAGCGCAGCAGGAAGTCCTCGAAGCCCGCGTCTTCATCCCACTCGCGGATCTTTTTCACCAGCCACGCGGATCTCTCCGGTCGGTGCGAACTGCGTTCTAGCAGGCGGTCCTGCCCGCGCGCGAGCCGCTCGGAAATCCGCTTGCGGCAGGCGAGCGTCTTTTCGATCAATTCATCGATCCCCTCGCGCTCACCGATCGCTTCCTCCAGATCGAAGCGCAGCTCGCGCTGGATCTCCGCCGCGCCGGGCGGGCTGGCGCGGAAGGCGTCGAGGCCTTCCTCCAGCCAACGCATCCGGATCTCCTCACCGCTGTCTGGCAGATAGGGAACATGCACCTGGATCGTGCCCTTCTGGCCGATCCGGTCGAGTCGGCCGATCCGTTGTTCCAACAGATCCACGTCTTCCGGCAGGTCGTAAAGCACCAGATGCCGGGCGAATTGAAAGTTCCGCCCCTCGCTGCCGATCTCCGAGCAGACGAGCACCCGCGCGCCTTCCTTTTCCGCGAAAAATGCGGCGTTCCGATCGCGCTGGAGCAGCGTTAGATCCTCGTGAAACAACGCGCCTTTCAAGCCGGTCGCAGAGGCCAGTTCTGCCAGAATATCTTCCGCCAGCTCGCGGGTTTTCGCGATGACCAACACCTTTTCCTCGCCGAGCTCCTCCAACAGACCGATCAGCCATTTCATCTTGTCGGTGGTTGGGGCGAGACGCGGCTCGCGCTGCGGGAAGCCGCCGAGCTTGGCCCGCGTGTTGCGGAACATCACCCGGCCGACGCCGAAGCCATCCAGCAAATCCGCGATCAGGCGCTCGCGGGCACCGGGGCTTTCCGCGATCAAATCCGCGACACGCTGTTCTAGCCGCTGGCGTCCGGCGACGATCTTTTTCAAAAGTGATACAGGCATTCCTGCCTGTTCTTCGCTCGCCAAGCACTCCACCAAATCCGCCACCTCCTCGTAATGCAGCGTTTCCTCGCGGTATTGTTCGAGGTCGGTGTAGCGGTCCGGGTCGAGCAATTTGAGCCGCGCGAAATGGCCTTCCGGCCCGAGCTGCTGCGGTGTGGCCGTCAGCAACAACAGGCCTTCCGTGGTCTCCGCGAGGCCGCGCACCATCTCGTAGGCCGGCCCGGGCGCTTCCGGCGACCATTCGAGATGGTGCGCCTCGTCCACGACTAACACGTCCCAGCCCGCCTCACGCGCCTGCGCGGAGCGGCGCTCGTTGCCGGCGAGGAAATCCACGGCGGCGAGCACCCACTGGCTGTCGAGAAACGGATTGCACTCGGGATCGCCATACTCGATCGCCTCGCAGCGGCCTTCGTCAAACAGGCTGAAGGAAAGCTGGAAACGCCGCAGAAGCTCGACGAACCACTGGTGCACCAGCGGCTCTGGGACGAGGATGAGCACGCGCTCGGCGCGGCCTGTCAGAATCAAGCGGTGCAGAATCAAACACGCCTCGATGGTTTTCCCCAAGCCCACCTGATCGGCTAACAAAACTCGCGGCTGCGGGCGGTTCGCCACCTCGTCGGCGATGAACAGCTGGTGCGGGATCAGGTCCATCCGCGCGCCAGCCAGCCCACGGACCGGCGAGCGGCGCATTTCCGCACGGCGGTGCAGAGCCTCGCCGCGCAGATCAAAGTCGCCCGGCTCGTCGAGCTTGCCGCCGAACAGGCGTTCCTCAGGTTTGCTGAAACTGATGGAGTCGGACAAATCCGCCTCCGCCACCTCGCCACCGTCGGTTTCGTAAATCCGCAACCCGCGCTCTTCTCGCACGCGCTCGACGGTCATTTCGGTCCCGCTATGAATCTTGATCCGGTCGCCGGGCATGAATCTCACCCGCCGCAGCGGCGCGGTGCCGATGGCGTAAATCCGCGTCTCGCCTGCCGCCGGAAAGGCGATTTCCACCCGCCCGTCACCGCTCTTGCGGATGATTCCGAGGCCGAGCTCCGGCTCGCCGTCGCTGACCCAGCGCTGCCCGCGCGTCCATGTTTCGTGATCCATCCGATTAGTTTTTTGCAAAAAGTTCGCGGCAGAGAAGGCAGCTTTTGCCGTCGCAGTTGCGGGCGGAGCAATGCTCGCGGCCGAAGAAGATGATTTGCAGGTGGAGCTTGTTCCACGAGTCGCGCGGGAAGAGTTTTTTGAGGTCGCGCTCGGTCTGGACCACGTTTTTACCGGAGGTGAGTTTCCAGCGGGTGGCGAGGCGGTGGATGTGGGTGTCCACCGGGAAGGCCGGCACGCCGAAGGCCTGCGCCATCACCACGGATGCGGTCTTGTGGCCGACGCCGGGCAGGGCCTCGAGCGCGTCGAAATCTGCGGGAACCTCGCCGCGGTGTTTCTCTATCAGAATTTTCGACAGTCCCGAAATGGCCGCGGCTTTCTTCGGCGACAGGCCGCAGGGGCGGATGATCGTTTGGATTTCCGCGACCGGGACGCGCATCATGTCGCGCGGGTTATCGGCGAGTTTGAACAGCGCGGGCGTGACTTGGTTGACGCGGACGTCGGTGCATTGGGCGGACAGCAGGACGGCGACCAGCAAGGTGTAGGCGTCCTTGTGATCGAGCGGAATCGGGGTTTCCGGATAGAGTTCCAGGAGCCGCCGCCGGACGTGGTCGGCGCGTTGTTGCTTGAGCATGCGGCGAGTTTCCGGGGCTTGTGGCGAACCTGCAATCGTTTTAGCCTCGGGACATGCGAAAATGCTGGCTGCCGTTGATCCCGATTTTGGCCATCGCTGGACTTGCGGGCTGGTGGTTGCGGGCTCCAGTGATAGAGCGGTGGCGGACGGCGAGCGGTGGCGCGGAGCATGGCGCGGGGCGAAAATTTCAACCTGATCCGAAGACCTACGCCGTCCTGACCAAAGATCTTGAACGCTGGCGGAAGGACCTCTCAAAGCGCTACGCCAAAGCGAAAACCGATACCGAGCGTGCTGCGGTGGAACGCGACGCGCGGGTCGTGCTGGAACACGTCTTGCCGACGATGATGCGTTGCTGGCTGGGCACTCCGTGGGATTTCAACGGCACCGCGAAAGGTCCGGGCGCGGGGAAAATCGCCTGCGGGTATTTCGTGGCGACGGTGTTGAAAGACGCCGGCTTCCAGGTGGATCGCTATCAGCTCGCGCAGCAGCCTTCGGAAAACATCCTGCGCTCGTTTTTAGCGAAGGAGTCCTGCGAGCTCAGCGTCGGCAAGGAGTACCAAGCCTTCGCCACGCAGGTGGAAGCGCGCGAACCCGGCGTCTATATTGTCGGGCTTGATAGCCATGTCGCGTTCGTCGTCGTCGGTGGCCAGGGATTCCGTTTCATCCACTCCTCCGGCTCGCAGCCGTGGTGCGTGGTCGATGAAGGCCGCGCGGAAGCAGGCGTGCTCCAACGCTCGAAGTGGCGGATGCTCGGAAATCTCACCGCCGATCCCGCCGTGCTCCAGCGCTGGCTCAGGGCGGAGAAAATCGTGGTGCGGGGGACGTGAGGGGCCGGGGTAACTATTCAGGTCGATAAAGGAGCTTTTTCGCCAGTGAAGGCGGATTTGATCGAGTTCATAAGATTGATGCCCTGCTTGCGGATCGTGGAAATGTAGCTGCTGATTACGCAAAACCTCTCTGCTCCCTTTACGCTGCGGAAACACCCGGACACCTTTTGCTGAACCTTGATCATGCGCAGGTCCCGCTCCGACTGGTTGTTGTCGAAGGGAACGCCCAGGTCGTTCATGAAGCGCAAGACCTCCTCGCGCTTGTCGCGCAAGCGCCGCAGCAAATTGGTTTCCTTGCTTTGCCCGATCCGGCCTCGCCTTCCCGACGGCTTGGTGATTTCGGGGTGGGCTTCGAGTCCGGCCTTCACCCACTTGTCATAGTTGGATCGCAGTCGCTTGCCTCAGCTGGCATGAGCGAGTTGAAAGTTGAAAGTTGAGAGTTGATAGGAAGAACCGGATTGACCAATCTTCCTCTTTCCATCAACCATCAACCATCAACTTCCTCCCCGTGAGCCCCATCACCATCGCAGCCGTCAAAGAACAAGCCGGTGAAATCCCCATCGTCGCCGCGATCCACGCCCAGCTCCAGTCGCGCAACGCCCGCACCACCAAGGGCGGCAAGCCCTATCTGGAACTCGTCTTCGCCGACGCCACCGGACATTTCTCCCTGAAAATCTGGTCGGACTCACTGATCTACGACGCCGCGGAAAAACTCGCCGACAACACCATCGTCCGCCTCGAAGGCGAGTGGACGCAGAACCAATACGGCGTCAATCCGAACCACCTCACGTGGCATCCCCTCGACGACACCGCCATCGCCAACTTCCTCGCCGGAGACCCGGTCACCCGCGAAAAACAAGAGCGCGACTACGCCGACATCCAGCGCCTCTGCGCGTCGATCACCGACCCGCGGCTGCGCGGGCTTTGCGCGCATTTCCTCCAGCAAATGGGCGACCGCTTCCGCCGCACGGCCGCAGCGAAAAAGAACCACCACGCCCGCCGCGGCGGCCTTGTCGAGCACGTCGCCCAGATGATGCGCTCGGCCGCCGCGCTGTGCCCGGTCTATCCCGAACTCAACCGCGACCTAATTCTAACCGGCGTGCTCTTCCACGACTGCGGGAAGCTCTGGGAGAACTCTTATCCGGAAGACGGCTTCGGCCAGATCCACAGCATCCATGGCGAGATGTTAGGTCACATCCCGCTCGGCATCGAGCTGGTCAATAAGCTCTGGAACGACCTCCTCGCCAGCCCGGAAGCGGAAGCATGGAAGACGCTCAAGCCATCCACCGAGATGACCCGCCTCCACCTGCTCCATCTGATAGGAAGCCACCACGGGCAGTATGAATTCGGCTCGCCCGTGCTGCCGCGCACGCCGGAGGCATTCGCGCTCCACTACATTGACAACCTCGACGCGAAGATGGAAATGCTCCGCGACGCCTATTCGCAAGCCACCGAGATCGCCCCCGGCATCTACGACCGCGTCTTCCCGCTGCCGACCAATCTGGTGCGGCCGCTGTCCACCTTCATCCCGCCGCCACCCGCGCCGGAGAATGATACCGGAGCAGACTGAGCAACGTGGCGGCGATCACCGGTCGCCGCGAGTCGTCTTCACCGGAGGTGTCCACGGAACGCTGCAACTCCTGTGGAGCCACGACACTCCTGTCGTGGATGCGGATGGAAAGCCTTTGGGGAAGAGCTTCGCGCATTTCAAAGACCCCGCATCCGCCCGCACCACAGGAGTGTGGCACCTCAGTAGTGGGTGCCTCCTCAGGTGACTCAAGGTCGTTGCGAAGGCCGAAGCGATCGTTGCGGGACCCTCAAGCCAGCATCGGCTCGGCGAGACCGGCGCGGACTAGCAGGGGCTCCAGTTCCGGATCGCGGCCCATGAAGCGGCGGTAGAGTTCGTCCGGGGCGACGGAGTTTCCCTTGCTGAGGATGTGCTCGCGGAAGGCCATGCCGGTGTCGGGATTGAGAACGCCTTCCTGCTGGAAACGGGTGAAGGCGTCGGCGTCGAGAACCTCCGCCCACTTGTAGGAATAGTAGCCCGCGGCGTAGCCGGTGGGGCTGCTGAAAAGGTGGCTGAAGCGCCGCATCATCGAGGGCGACTGGGTCTTGAGCGGCGCGAGGTAGTCGGCCAGCACTTCGCGGTCCACGGCGTCGAGATCTTTCCCGAGGAAATCCGCCAGACGGGTGTGGAGTTCCAGATCGAGCTTGGCGAGGGCGAGCTGGCGCATGAAGGCGGAGGCGCTCAGGTAGTTTTTCGCGGCGATCATCTTCATGAAAAGAGCCTCCGGGATCGCCCCGCCGGTCTCGAAGTGGCGCGCGAAGAGATCGAGCGACTCGCGGTCCCAACAGAAATTCTCCATGATCTGCGAGGGCAGCTCGACGAAATCCCACGGCACGTTCGTGCCGGACAGGGATTTGACGTCTACCTGGCTGAGCAAGCCGTGGAGTAGGTGGCCGAACTCGTGGAAAATCGTCTCGACCTCGCTGTGGGTCAGGAGCGCGGGCTTGCCGTCCACCGGCGGGCTCATGTTGCCGATGATCAGTCCGAGGTGCGGCTCGCCGGGCGCGCCGGTGTGCAGCGAGTTCATCCACGCGCCGCCACGCTTCGACTCGCGCGGGTGCCAGTCGGCATAAAACGAACCGAGGTGGGCGGCGGTCTTCGAGTCGTGGATCTCGTAAAAGGCGCACTCCGGATGCCAGACTTCCACGACGCCCTCCGGCAGCGTGGCGGGTCCGCCGCCGGGTTGATAGAAGACGGTCTTGAGCTGGCGGATGGTGATGCCGAAAAGCCGCGAGGCGATTTCAAACATGCCGGCCATCACGCCGTCCACCGGGAAATAAGGGCGCAGCGCCTCCTCGTCGAAGTCGTAGTTCTCCTGGCGTTGTTTCTCCGCCCAGTAGGCGGTTTCCCACGGCTCGAGCGGGCCGACGGGCTGGCCGGATTTCGCGGCCTTGTATTGGGCGAGCTGTTTGTGCTCTGCCAGAAACGACGGATGAATGCGGGCGTGGAGATTCTCGATGAAGCCGAGCGCGGTGCCGCCGTCTTTCGCCATGCGGCGGAGTAGTGTTAGATCGGCGAAATGCTCGTGGCCGAGGATGCCGGCCTTTTCGTGGCGGAGGCTGAGGATCTGCCAGACAAGCGTGGTGTTGTCGAACTCGCCGGCGGCCCCGACTTTCGAGGACGCCTCCCAGACCTGGCGGCGGATCGCGTCGTCGTGCAGGTGCTGCATGATCGGGAACATCGACGGGAACTGGAGGGTGAAACGCCAGGCCGGCGTCTCGTGGCCCTTGGCGCGGGCGTTAGAGGCCGCGCCGGCGATGGCGGATTCCGGCAGACCGGCGAGCTTCGCCTCGTCGGTGATGACGAGCTCCCAAGCGTTGGTCGAGTCGAGGACGTGCTCGGAATACTCCTTGGTGATCTTGGAAAGCTCGGCCTCGATGGCGGCGATGCGTTCCTTTTGGGCGGCGGGAAGATCCGCTCCGGAGTTGCGGAAGTCCGCTAGGGTTTCCTCGACGAAACGCCGCTGGACCGCGGGCAGCATGGCGATTTCCGCGCTGCCACCCACCGCCTTGATCACCGCCCACAAGCGGTCGTTGAGGGCGAGCGACGAATAGAAATCGGTGACCTCCGGCAGCATCTTGCCGAGTGCCTCGCGCTGGGCGGGCGAGTCGCAGACCGAGTCGAGGTGATTGAGCCGGCCCCAGCCGTCATTGAGCGGCTCGGCGGCGTTTTCGAAGGCGAGGAAAGTGGATTCATAGGTCGCCACCGCGTGATCCTGCGCGCAGATGGCCTCGATGTTTTGCTTCGCGAGAGCAAGCGCGTGGCGGATGTCCGGCTCGACGGCTTCGGGAACGAGCGTGGACCAGCGGATTTGAAAATCGGGAGCGAGGAACGGATGCATGGGTGAAATCAGGGTTATTCAGGATCGCGCATTCTGTCAAAAATTACTTCCCGGCAGAGCGCCACGCGGGAGCGGGACATGATTTGGCACTCATCCCGCATTCGAATTGGGTCATTGCACGCCCGGCGCAAAGCGGGTTGACTTCATCCAGCTATCACCATGCCTGCCAAGAAGAAATCCCCTCCCCGGAAAGGCACGGTCCTTTTCATTCCCGAAAAGATCGCCCCGCTCGTCCATGTCCTGCGCCATGAGAAGGTCCTGCTGGATTCCGATCTCGCGGAGCTTTATGGCGTTCCAACCGGGCGTTTGAACGAGGCTGTGAAACGCAATCTCGACCGCTTCCCGGACGACTTCATGTTCCAACTCACTGAAGACGAGATGGAAATCTTGACATCGCAAATTGCGACCTCAAAAAATGCGGCGGATTCTTTAAGATCACAATCTGTGACCTTAAACGCCGATCAGGAATCTTTAAGGTCGCAATCTGCGACCTTAAAGCGCGGGCAGCACCGGAAATACCTCCCCTACGCCTTCACCGAGCAAGGCGTCGCGATGCTTTCCAGCGTCCTCCGCTCGCCCCGCGCCGTGGAGGTGAACATCGCCATCATGCGCACCTTCGTCCAACTCCGCCGCCTGATGGACTCCAATGCCCTACTCGCCGAAAAGATCCAGTCGCTCGAAGCCAAATACGCCGATCACGATCAGCAGTTCCAACTCGTCTTCGACGCCATCCGGCAGCTCATCGCTACGGATGCCGCGCCGAAACGCGAGATGGGATTTCACGCGGATTCCTAAACACTGCGCCGGCCTTGCATCGCGCGCATCAGCGTGAGCTCGTCCGCGTGCTCGAGGCCGCCGCCCGCGGGCAGGCCTTGGGCGATGCGGGTGAGTCGGCAATTCTGGCCGCGCAGCAGTTCTGCCAGGTAGTTCGCTGTCGCCTCGCCTTCCACATCGGAGCCGAGCGCGAGGATGACCTCGATTTTCTCCGGCGCGGCCTCGATCCGCCGGACCAGCGGCGGGATGCGCAAGTCCTCGGGCGACACCCGGTCGAGCGGCGAGAGCTTGCCGCCGAGGCAATGGTAGCGGCCGCGGAACGCGCCGGAGCGCTCGAGCGGCAGGACGTCGGTCGCCTGCTCGACGACGCAAAGAATCTTGTCGTCGCGCGCCGGGTCGTCGCAGACATCGCAGCCGGCTTCGGTCGCGAAGAACCCGCAAACCGGGCAGGGCCGGACCATCTGCTTCGCCGCTAACAAAGCCCCGGCGAGCATTGCCGGATCGGCTTTCGGGCTTTGCAGGAGCCACACCGCGATGCGCTCGGCGCTGCGCGGACCGATCCCCGGCAGGCGCTTGAGTTCGCCCACCAGTGCTTTGACGGGTTCCGGGAAATCAACGCGCTTCATCGGCTTTTTCAGATAAATTCACCACTTCGTCGCAGACCATCTGGTGGTTTCCCGCATAAACCAAGGCGCAGACTCCGGACCAAATCACGGCGATGAATGGCGCGGAAATATCAGGTGCATGCGCTGCCAGCGCCAGCACCGGAGCCCACGCCGCGACCAGAGCCGCGGTGGTAATCCACAACACGACACGCCGCCAAGTGCCGGCCACGCTGAGAATCGCAAAGGCCAACCCCAAGGCGAACAAGACCACCGCCAGCCACACCGCCCACTCGGGCAAAGCCTTGGGGAAGCTGGCCGGTTTCCCCTGCGACATCCACCTCCCGATCGCCAGATCCACGCGGTCCAGAATGTGGAGCGCGCTCAGCCCCACGGCGAGCAGGATGGAGAGCGAACCGATGACGGCGGCCGGGACTAACACGTGACCTTCCGGCCGAGGATGTGAGGATTTTCCCATGGTCACTTTTTCCGCATGAAACTCTCCTCGTAGGGCGGCTCTGCGGCGAGCACGCGATCAACGGTCAGCACTGGTTGGATGACGCCCTCTTCCAACGGAAAGCGCATGGTGCCGGCGACTTTCACCCAGCCGTTTTCGGGAAACTCCGGCGGCGTCTTGCCGAACTCGAGGACGATCGGGATTGCCCGACTGTCGGCGGCGCAGCAGGTGATGAACAAGCGGTAGAGGCGCTTACGCGAGCCGTGCGGATTGCGGATTTTCTCGTCAATCCAGCGGCCTTCGGTTTCCACCTTGAGGCCGTCGAGCAAGCCCTGCATTTCGCGGTCGCCGCTGGAGAAGAACAACTCCATCAGGTTGAACTCGAGAAATCCGTCCGGTGTCTTGCGGTGGCTTTTCTCGATCTCCTCACGGGTCAGCGCGGGCAGCGACGAGGCGAGAAACGGCAAGGAAACCGCCGAGGGCGCGTCGTAGAGGCCCTTTCGCGAGAGGGCTGCGGCGGAGTATTCGTCCTTGGTCCAGACGACTGATAGAACAACCGGAACGATCATCAGCAGCACCGCGGTGAGCGGGTGCATGTCGCCGCTTTCGTGGTCGTGCGGGTCCTCCTCGCCGCTGTGGTCGTGGCAGCAACCGGCCTGTTGCCCCGCGGTGAGCAGGTTGAAAAGCCCGAGCACCGCAAGCCCCAGCCCGCCCGCGAAGGAAATGATTCGGAAGTCCGGTGCGAGGTATTTGGTGATCCGCCCGCTGGCGTAGAAATACAACAGCACCGCGCTCCAGACGAGCACCGCGAGGGAGAACAGGATGCGCCGGTTGCGGGAATTCATTTCGCTGCGAACACGAGTTGTTGCCAGTAGATCGAGATCCCGCCAATGGCGAGAAAGAGCCCGATGGCGAGAAGGACGATGAACCGCTTGCGCAATACCGTTTGATAGAGAAAGAGCAGTTTCACATCCATCATCGGGCCGAAGGTGAGGAAGGCGAGTTTCGCGCCCCATGAGAATTTATCCAGAGTCGCGGCGATGAACGCGTCCGAGGTGCTGCACAGGCTGAGGATGAACGCGAGGGCCATCAGCGCCGCCGGCGCGGCGGTCGGGTTTTTCGCGAGGCTGTCGAGCCATTGCGCGCCGGGGGCGATGCCGGTGTTGAACAGCGCGGTGATCGACACGCCGATGGCGAAATAGACGGCGACGTCCACGAAGTCCTTCATCGCCGAGCAGAAGGCGGCGACCAAGCGGTTGTCCTCCGCGGGCTTGTCGTGCGAATGATCGTGGTTGCAGCAGGAATGATCGTGGGCGGCTTTTGCCTCGTCCTTCTCCAGGCCTTCTACCAGCTTCGCCTTCAGCACCGAGGCGAGCGGGAGTTTCGAGACGATCATGCCGACCGCCACCGCGATGAGAAAACCTAGCAGCAGCCGCGAGCAGGTCATCATCGCGGCACCTTGGCCTTGGAAGGCTTTCCACGTGCTCAGCGCGGTGATGGGATTCACGATCGGCGCGGCGAGCATGTAAGTCAGCGCGCAGGAGACGGGCAGGCCTTTTTTCACCAGCCGCCGGATGACCGGGACCACCGCACATTCGCAAACGGGGAACACCGCGCCTAGCAGCCCGGCGCTCAGCACCGCGAAAAATTTGTTTCTCGGCAGGAAGCGGTCCATCATCCCCGCCGGCAGGTAAATGTCGATGAATCCGCTGATCAGCGTGCCCAGTAAAATGAACGGCACGCCTTCGAAAAGGATGCTCAGGAACGCGAGCGCAAAGTCCTGCTGGGAATCGGGCGACATCGCCGCAAGGAAACGCCGCCAACCCACTCGTGTCAACCGGCGGGCGTTGCGTGCCCGAACTTCAATGCGCCGGGCCTTGGTGCTCTTGGATGTATTCCTGCTTGAGGCCGAGTGCCTCGGGGGCGTGGAGCACGAGCATTTTCATCCGCACGTCCTTGGGCACGCTGGCGCGGGTGGCCTTGGAGACGACGACCATGAGGAGGATCGCCAGCGGCACGGTCCAGATCGCGGGTTGCTCGCAGAGGATGCGGAGCAGCGGATGCGCGGCCCAGAAATCATTGAGCGGGGCGAAGCCGGAGAAGATCTTGCCCATCGCGCCCTTGTCGAGCGAGAGGTTGCTGACATTCGTCGCGGTGGCCGCGAAGAGCGCGCAGAGCCCGCCGGTTAGCATCCCGGCGGCCGCGCCTTTCATGGTCATCCCGCGCCACCAGACGCTCATGAACAACAGCGGGAAATAACTGGCGGCGGCGATGGCGAAGGCCTGGCCGACCATGAAGTTGATTTCCAACGGCTCGACGAAGCAGCCGAGGACCACGGAAATACTGCCGATGAGCACCGCGCACCATTTGAACATTCTCATGCGCTCGGCGGGCGTGGAGTTAGGACGGAGCATCCGGCCATAAACGTCGTGGGCGAGCGCGCCGGTCATGGAAACTAGCAGGCCGGAGAAGGTGCTCATAAAGGCGGCGAAGGCACCCGCACAAGTGATGCCGCTGAGGATCGAGCCGATGATGCCATATTTCTCGGAGATCAAAGTGGGAAGGCGGAGGACCACCGCGTCGGTGCCTTTGACCCCGGCGAGTCCGGTGTAGAGCTCGGGCATTAGATTTCTACCCAGCACGCCGAAGATCGGCGGGAAAACATAGAACACGCCGATGAGAATCATCACCCACATGGTCGTCTTTTTGGCGGCGACGCCGTCCGGGTTGGTGTAGAAACGGACGAGGATGTGCGGCAGGCCGGCGGTGCCGCAGACGAGCGCGACGATGAGCGAGAAGGTGTAGATGAGCGAAAACGGCTTCTCGTTTTTCGCGAGGAACGACGCGCGTTCTTCGGCCGGGAGCGCGGCGGCGGCGGACTTCACGGCCTTGGTGGTGAGCGGGCCGAAGGGCGCGAGCCAAGCGTTGTCCTTGGGGGCCTTTTCCGGCAGGGCTTTGCGCTGCATCTCCGCAGGATCGGCGGGCTGGACGATGGCGGGCTTCGAGGCGGCTTCGGCGGCGGATTGGTTCAGCGAGAGATTTTTCCCGTAGCCGCCATAGACGGATAGAAGAACGAAAACCGGCGTGGAAATGGCGAACATTTTAATCCAATACTGGACCGCTTGAATCAGGGTGATGCCCTTCATCCCGCCGAGCGCGACATTCAGAGTGATGACCGCGCCGACGACGACCACGCCGACCCAATACGGCAGACCTGGCAGAATGTAGGAGAGCGCCGTGCCCGCGCCTTTCATCTGCGGCATCGTGTAAAAGAAGCCGATGAAGAGCACGAAGCACACCGCGATGCGGCGGAACAAGGGCGAGTCGAAGCGGCCTTCGGCGAAATCCGGGATCGTGTAAGCGCCGAATCTCCGCAGCGGACCGGCGATGAACAGCAGCAGGAACAGATAGCCGCACGCATAACAGACCGGATACCAGAGCGCGTCGTAGCCGGACGACATCACCATCCCGGCGATGCCCATGAAGCTCGCAGCGCTGAGGTATTCACCCGAGATGGCGGAAGCGTTCCAGCCGACGGAGACCGAGCGGCCGGCGACGAAAAAGTCCGAGGCGGATTTCGAAGTCTTTGAAGAACGGAAGCCCATCCACAGCGTGACGGCGACGGTGATGCCGGCGAAGGCAAGAATCCAGGGATCAATTTGTGAGAAATTCACGAGTCGTAAAAAATGTTAGGATTGGCGCTTGTTGCCCTCGGCCGCGTTGCGGACCTCGGCGTCTTCCAAGGCCATCGAGCGGGTGATGAAGATGCGGGCGATGACCCAGACGTATGGAAAAAACAACACGCCCAAGACCAGCCAGCTCACCGTGAAGCCACCGACGCGGCGCGCCATGAGTTCCGGCGCAAAATAATTGAGCAGCGGCAGTCCGAACAGCAGCAGCAGAAACGCCGTGGCACACGAGATGGAGAGCTTGAGCTGGTGTTTCATCAAGCCGTGGAGGAATTCCTCGCTGTGGATGAAATCGGTTTCTTCGGGCGGGCTTTGTGACATCGGGTAAAATGGCGCAGGGTTGGATTGGCAAACGAAAGGCAAGAGAACAGAAACCCACGGGCCATGCGTCAAGAACCATTTGCTCCACAAAAAACCGGCGGCCCTTGTGAGGACGCCGGTTTGATGATGGGAGAGGAAGAATCTTCGGCGAGGGCGCCGTCGTTCTCGATGTTAATCTCGGCGCCGGACTCGGTCATTTATCCAAGGATGGAGATGATCTTAATCGAGCCGAGAAATCACTTGGAAAGCACAGAATAATGTGCGATTGTTGCCCATGCGAATTGATCTTAAAGAGGACGTGGTGAGTCTGACGGATTTTGCGCGCCACACGAAGCAACACGCCAAAGAGCTCGCTGTGGGCGGACGAGCGAGAATCCTCACCCAAAACGGCAAGGCCTCGGTAGTGGTGCTCTCGCTGGATGCTTTTGAACGAATGGCGCACGATGCGGAAGAATACCACATGGATCTGAGGCTTCGTGAGGCGTTGGAAAGCTACGCTGCTGGAGAACGCGGTGCACCAGTGAAGATGTTGGCGGGCAGGCTCCGCAAGCGGGCCGACAAACGACGGGCCTCAAAGTGATGGACTGCGAGTTGCTGCTGTCATCCGAGGCCGAGCGCTGCGTTGAAGACCAAATGGTGTGGTATGAGGCGGATGAAGCCGGTGGCGGAGCGGAACTCGCCGACCGCTGGCTGGATTTGCTCGAAACAGCTCTCGATACGCAGCGGCAGCATTCCGAACGATACCGATTCGCCCCAGAAAACGGACGGTGGCTGCCCGGGATTTCCATCCGGCAAATGCGATTCAAGCCGTGGAAAACGCCATCGGCTTGGCGGATTCTTTACGTGATCGATGAGGGAGCGGCACGAGTCACGGTGTTGCAGATCCGGCATGAGAAACGTCCGTTGCTGCCGGAAGCGGGGCGGTGATGCCATCGTGATTCTTCACCCTCGAAAAAGTCAGCCCGGCAAATCCTCACTTACCAAGTGACTGCTGAAGTCCATTGCACCGTGGAGGATGATTCTCATCACTCGGCCTTGGCGGCTCACAATGTTTCCCAATTTTGGTGGTATTGTCACATTCCCGTTGGTTCATCATTCCCATCTTTTTCTGCCGACTCGTGTTGCTGATTCGTTCCGCCTTGCGTCATCCCGCCGGATGCCCTTTTCTCCGCCCGCATGTCCTCACTTCCTACCGCTGACCTCCTGGCGCTCGATACGGCTGGCCTGAAAAGCCGCTTGTCGAAACTCAGGAGGTATCTTTGACGTCCCGACTCTCGAAAACCAAATCAACACGCTCGAGGAGGCGATGGGCGCGCCCGAGTTCTGGAACGACTCGGACAAGGCGAAATCCATCAGCTCGAAAGCCGCCGGACTGAAGAAAAAGCTCGAAGGTTTCCTCAAGCTCGAAGCCCGTGTGGCGGACATCGACGAAGGGATTTCCCTCGCGAAAGAATACGACGACGCCGATCTCGCCCGCGAGGCGATCACCAACGCGAAGAGCCTGGAGGCCGACATCCGCTCGTATGAATTGCTCACGTTGCTCGACCAGCCGAGCGATATTTCCCCGTGTTTCCTCGTGATTTCCGCCGGCGCGGGCGGGACCGAAGCGTGCGATTGGGCGCAGATGCTCCACCGCATGTACACCCGCTGGGCCGAGCGCAAAGGCTACACCGTGGAGACGCTCGACTGGCAGGACGGCGATGAAGCCGGCCTCCGCACCGCGACCTTGAAGATCACCGGCGACTACGCCTACGGCTTCCTCAAGAACGAACGCGGCGTCCACCGGTTAGTCCGGATTTCCCCCTTCGACTCCGCCGCCAAGCGCCACACGTCGTTCGCCTCCATCGATGCGACACCGGAGGTTTCCAAGGAAATCAAAATCGAGATCAACGAAAAGGATATCGAGATCACCACCACCCGTTCCGGCGGCAAGGGCGGTCAGAACGTCAACAAGGTGGAAACCGCCGTCATCCTACGCCACCTTCCGACCGGCATTTTGATCCGCTCGACCGCCGCACGGACGCAGGGCGCGAACCGCGAGCTCGCCTTCGACATCCTCAAGGCCAAGCTCTACACGATCGAGGAAGACAAACAAAAAGCCGAGGCCGACCGCGCGTATGGCGAGAAGGGCGACGTCTCCTGGGGCAACCAGATCCGCTCCTATGTGTTCCAACCCTATCAGAAGGTTCTCGACCTTCGCACCGGCGAGGAAACCAACAACATCCAGGCGACCATGGACGGCGATCTCGACGCGTTCATCGAAGCCAAGCTCCGCGGCAAGGTCCGGGTGAAAGGCGCGAAGGACGAGGAGGATTGAAGCCGGGTTTGGAAGTTGCGGCCTCGGCGAAACTGTTCGTGGAGCCGGAAAAGCCGTCCGTCAGCCTGCACCGCAGGAAATCGGGAGGCGGGTTCGCCATCGAGCATCACGTCGGGCTGGATGCTGTGATTCCCCTGCCGGAAATCGACGCCGCATTGGCGCTGGCCGATCTGTATGATCGTGTGAAGTTCGCGTGAGCGGTTACGGTCATGCGTTCATTTCCTCCCAGCGCGTTTCTTCGTCGGTGAAATATTTCACACGGACTTTTTTGAATTCCTGAGTCGAGTAGAGCGCGTGGCGGTCGGTGATGCCGGTGGCTTCGGCGATGGCGGTTAGTGTTTGCTCGCATTCCTGCTCGCTCTTGCCATGGACCATGGTGAAGAGGTTGTAAGGCCACTCCGGATAGTTCGTCCGCCACGGCAGCGAAGGGCTCGGGAATGATCGGAAGGTCGCGTTGCATCACGCGGACGAACTCGATTTCCTTCGCGGTGAGCGGGTCGGCTTTCTGGCGGCTTGCCTCGGTGTAGGCGGGTGCGGACTGGTCACCGGGTTTCGCCTCGCCCTCAACATCGAAGCGCACGCCAATTTTGAAAAGCCGGAGTGTGGGCAGCAGGCGGGTGCTTTCAACGGCTCCGCCGATGAAATGCCATTTCCTGCGGCAGATTTTACCAGCTTGCACTGGCATGAACGGAATTCTCCCGCTATGTCGATGTCTGCCGCAGGGCGAAATTTCCCATGATTCCCGATCTCACTCTCATCAAAGCCGGCACCGGCGTGCTCACAAAATCCAGCGATGGCACGCTCGACAAGGCGGCGCTCGTCCATCTCGTTTCGGCCATCGCCGGGTTGGTGAATGCCGGGCACCGCTGCCTGTTCGTGTCGTCCGGGGCCGTCGGCTCGGGGGTTTCCGCATTCGGTCTCGCAGAATATCCGCAGGACACCGCCACCCGCCAGGCCTGCGCGGCGGTCGGGCAGGCGCGGTTGATGCAGACTTACAGCAGCTTGTTTTCCAACTTCGAAATCACCATCGCCCAAGTGTTACTCACCGCCGGGGATCTCGGCACGCCGGAGCGCGCGGGCTACGTCTCGGACACGCTCGAGCGTCTTCTATCAGAGCCGGGCATTTTGCCGATCATCAACGAGAACGACTCGGTGGCGGTGGAGGAATTGAAGTTCGGCGACAACGACATGCTCTCCGTGCGCGTCGCGAAACTCGCCGGCGCCAAGCGCGTCATCCTGCTCACCAGCGTCGATGGCCTGCTCGATCCGGATACCAACCTGCTCATCCCCGAGGTGACCGACATCGACAACGTTTTCCGCCACGTCCGCGAGGACAAGGGACGCTTCTCGATGGGCGGCATGGCTTCGAAACTCGCCGCGGTGAAATTCGCCGTCGATGCCGGGATCGAGACCCACATCGCCCACGGCCGTCACCCGGAGCGACTGGCGGAAATCGTCGCAGGGCAGGGAATCTCCACGCGGTTTCATGCGGCGATTCCGAAGCCGAACTAGCGGCGATTGGATTTGCTCATTCCGCTAGAGCCTGTTCGATTAGCTTGAGGATTGCGATCCGGCCGGTCCGGTTTTTTGAAGAGCTGGTGATGACTTGCGGAATTCCGGCGAGATTCTCGGGCAGGGTTTCGAGGAACGCCTTCACGGTTGCCTGGGTCTTGGTGGGCGATTGTTTGTCCGCTTTCGTGAAGACCAGAGCGAACGGCACCCGGCAGTCCACCAGCCAACTGACGAAGGAGACATCGATGGGCTGGGGAGTTAGGCGGGAGTCGACCAGGACGAACACCAGCCGCAGGTTGTCGCGCTGTTCCAGATAGTCGCCGACCGATTCGTTGAAATTGATTTTCTCGCTTTTGGCGACTTTGGCGTAGCCGTATCCGGGCAAGTCCACGAGGCTCCAAGATTCGTTCATCACGAAGAAATTGAGGAGCTGGGTTTTCCCCGGAGTGGCGGACACTTTCGCGAGCGCGTCCTTGTTGGAAAGCATGTTGATCATCGATGACTTGCCGACGTTGGACCTGCCGATGAAGGCGAATTCAGGGCGGTTCCAATCTGGAGCCGATTGAAGGTCGCGGGCGCTCATGTTGAAGACGGCGGACTTGATTTGCATGGAATTGAATACGGGGTGGCGGCGGAAGTTGCCAGCCTGAAGTCGATCCTCGCGGGATCCGGGAATCACGTCGAGCCTGAGATTGAGTGTCTCAACGGTGAAGAAATCTGCTAATTCTCAATTTGTCATGAATGAAAGTAATAAGTGGAATAGATCCTGCTGTATTCCGGCAGATGCATCCAGCCAACTCATTGAAAACAAGCCGCCTTGTATTAGGAATCCTCGCCCTTGTCACAGTCGTGACACAGGCCCAAGAGACTGTTCCGACGATTGATTCCGGCAATACCGCGTGGATCCTGACTTCCACGGCATTAGTTTTGTTCATGACGATGCCGGGGTTGGCGTTGTTTTACGGCGGATTGGTCAGGGGTAGGAACGTGCTTTCCGTGATGGCTCAATGCGCCGGAATCGCCTGCATGGCTTCGCTTTTGTGGATCGTGGGTCTCTACAGTCTGGCGTTCAAGGGGGATGGCGCGTGGATCGGAAATCTGGATGCCGCTTTTTTGAAAGGCATTCACATTGAGACGGTTGCGCCTGGGACAAAAATTCCGGAAACGTTGTTTGTGATGTTTCAAATGACCTTCGCCATCATCACACCCGGCTTGTATGTCGGGGCGGTGGTCGAGCGGATGAAATTCGGGGCGATCATGCTGTTTTCCGCTTTGTGGCTGGCGGTGGTTTACACGCCAGTGACTCACTGGGTTTGGGGTGGCGGCTGGTTGCAGGACATGGGGGTAAAGGATCTTGCGGGCGGCATCGTGGTGCATGCGACTGCGGGCATTTCCGCGCTTGTTCTGGCGATCATTCTCGGCAAGCGGCGTGGATTTCCCGAGCATCCTCATCCTCCGCACAATCCGGGGATGGTTTTTGTGGGGGCTGCGATGCTGTGGGTGGGATGGTTCGGATTCAATGCGGGAAGCCAGCTCGCGGCGGGCGGCGGTGCGGGAATGACGATGCTGGTGACCCATTTGTCCGCTTGTGCGGCGGCGTTGGTCTGGTGTCTGCTTGAGCGGATTCGTAACGGAAAAGTCGGCTTGATCGGTATGGTGACTGGGTTGGTGGCCGGCTTGGCGACGATTACGCCGGCATCGGGAGATGTCGGTCCGTTGGGCGCCATCTTGATTGGCTCGATTGCGGCGGTGGTCTGTTATTTTTCCGTCAGCTTGATTCGTGAAAAATGGCACATCGATGACTCGCTGGATGTTTTCGCGGTGCATGGCGTGGGCGGTATTTTGGGCACCTTGCTGCTGGCGTTTTTCGGGCAGAGCGCATTGGGCGGCCTGGGAAATGTGAAGCCGATCGTCACTCAGCTCGGAATTCAGGCGACAGGTCTCGGAGTGACCATTCTTTGGTCAGCGGCCGCCACGTTTGCAATCGCTTGGTTGGTGAAGGTGACGCTCGGCCTGCGGGTGAGCGAGGAGCAGGAGTACGAGGGCGTGGATCGCTCGGAACATGGCGAGAATGCCTATCCGATGGAGCCGTAACAACTATCGCTTCTCGATCGCGACGAGCGTGATGTCGTCCATTTGCGGGCCTTCGCCGGTGAACTGCGACAGCTCATCCTGCATCCGGCTGAGGACGGCCTCGGCTCCCAATGGCGCGGCCATGCGAAAGGCTTCGCACATGCGCTCCATGCCGAATTCCTCTTCGTGTGCATCAACCGCCTCCTTCATTCCGTCGGTGTAAAACAACACGCAGTCGCCGGATTTCAGCGCCACTTCCTGATCCCGTGTCACCCGCTCGAAGACGGCTCCGCTGTCGATTCCGAGAGCGAGACCGGGTGAGCGGAGGAGTTCGACCTTGCCGGTTTCCCGGCGGAAAAGCAGCGCGGGTTCATGTCCCGCACGGGCGAGGGTGAGTGTGCCGCTTGCCGCGTCGAGCACGCTGTAGGTCATGCTGATGAACATGTCTTCGCGGATGTCCGGGAAAATCTGGCGGTTGACGGCGGCCATGACGTTAGATGGTGATGTCTCGCCGGAAGCGACCGAGCGCAGGGCGCTGCGGCACATCGCCATCAGCATGCCAGCCGGGACTCCCTTGCCGGAGACATCGGCGATCACGATGCCGAACTTTTGCGCACCGAGGTCGATGTAGTCGTAGTAATCGCCACTGATGATCCGCGCCGGAACGTTCGTCCCGCTGATTCGGAATCCCGCGACTAGCGGATCTTGTTGGGGGAGTAAAATCCGCTGCACCTCGCGGGCGTTTTTCAACTCGCCTTCGATCGCGCGCTTTTCATGGGCTTCCCGGTGAATCCGGGCGTTGCCGATGGCGAAGGAGGATTGCTCTGCCGCCGAGCGGAAGACGGCGAAATCGTTGGCGGTGAAACCGCCATCCTCATGACGGCGGGCGACGACCAATACTCCGAGGTCCTTGTTAGCATGGCGCAGCGGGGAGAGCAGCACGGAGACATCATCCGTGTAGCGGGTGAACGCGTCGCGAAATGACGGGTGACTTTTCACATCCCTAACATGGATCGGCTCGCCCGCGCTCAAGCAGTGGCCGAGGATTCCTTCATCCACGGCGACGCGGGACAAGCGAAGGTGGCTTTCGAGCGCCCGCGGATCACGCTCCGCTTTTTTGCGGATCTCCACCGGAATCCCGATCAACGGCGGGCATTCTTCGGAAATGTAGGATGGATTGAGAAAATCATTTTCCGCGTTCACGAAGTAAATGGCTCCGCCGCGGGCGGTGACGACTTTGTCGATGCCGTCCACGATGATGCGGGAAAGCAGCGAGGGGGAGGGCTCATTTTCGATCGCCAGGCCCAGGTCATGCAGGAAGGTGAACATCCGTTGCTCCTCGCCCTCGAGGTCATCAAATTTCTGTTGGATGCGCCGGGACTTCCGGCGTTGGCTCTGCAGAGCGAGCAGCAATACCGCGATCACCAGTGCGCCGACTGCTAGTAAGATGGCGGTGGAGTCGGGCATCCTTGCGGCACTATGATTGCTCGTCCGGCGTTTCTGCCTGCTTCTGCTTCGTCTCCAACTCGGACTCTAGCAAGGTGACGACATTTGAGAACGCGCGCAGGTTCCGCTCGCTCGTTTGGGAAAGAACCTTGTGCGCCTCGAGAACGTGTTTGGTTTGCTGAATTTGGCCCAAGCCAGTGGCCGGGCGGTGGGGCTTCAAGGCGGAGCGAATCGATCCGGCAGATTCTAACCAAACGGCTTTTTCCGGATCGATGTCCATCAGGAAATCCAGGCCAAGATCCTCAAGCGAGTGTCGGTTGCGCTCGCCGGCGTCGGCGATTTGAAGCGCCGCGCCATCCTTGGCGGACAGGCGGGTCGCCATGCCGGCAAGTGTCCCCATGAAAGTGGAGTCCATGCCGGTGCAGGCTTGCAAATCCACGACCAGGCAGGTCTCGCCTGCGGTGATTCGCTCGAGGCCGAATGCTTTCAGCGCAGGGCTGTTCAAGAACGAGCCTTTCCCCTCACAGCGGATCCAACTGAATCCATCGAAGATTCCGACTAAAATTGGGCATTCCGTAGTCACTGAAAAAAGCCGTCATTTGAACGGCAGGGGGTTTGAACATAAAATCAGAGTCGCCGATGGTCAACCATCCATCTGAAAATTCAACAACTCACCGCCAGAGATAGGATTGGCGGCTTGCGACCTCCCGTTTGCCTCGCCGCAGCGTGGCTTTCCACGTCAGGACCTTGCCTCCCTTGAAATAGTCGTCGCCGATCACTGCGAACTCCGCAACCCCCTTGGCGGTGGATGACGAGAAATTTTGGGTCATTTGTTTCACCAGACTGGCGCTGCTTCCTTGCTGATACTGCAAGACGAGCTCCACCTCGCCTTGGCCCACACCAGCCGAGTCATCCCACAGCAAGGTGTAGTATTGCCCGAGCCTATTGCGCTGCTCCGCCCAGCTGACGGCGCCGTAAAGGTGCCGCTCCTTTTCCATCCTCGCCATCGGCTGGTCGCTGGTGTTTGCGGCCAGATCGCGGAGGTGGTACTGTTTCACCGCCAAGGATTGGCTTGGTCCCGCGCAGGCACCAAGTAACAACACCGCAAGAAGACTGTAGCAGGGATTCACACCGGGGATTTAATCGGCGCGGCAGTGCGATTCAAGGCGCAAGAAATTTTTCCGCCCGGTCACTCGGCTTTCGGCTCCACGGGTGGAACGGGCGCGGAAAACTGGTCCGTCGGCGGCGTGACCGGAGGCACCGGAGCGGTGGCGGCCGGAGCGTCGGGATCGATGACCGTCGGAATCGCTCCTCCCGGCGGCAAGCCCGCGGGATCGACGACTGGAAGCGGTTGCCCGATTCCGGAACCGGGCAGCGGCGGATAAACCTGATATTCCCCGGGATGGGTCGTTGGCATTTGTTGCGCGGCGTTGGGATCCTCGAGCATGACCGACGGGACGAATCCCACCTCGCCGCTATCGAGTTCCACCTTTACATAACTGTCGCTGGTGGAAATCACCTTCATGGAGGTGCCCCGCTTGAGCAGCTTGTCCGCATCCGCCTCGCCTTTCGGGCGGGATTGGAAAAAGGCGGTGTTGTCCATTGCCGCCCGGACGAACTGACCTGCTGAAAAAGTGGTGCCCGCGGTGGGGGTCGAGAGATTGCCGCCGCCAGCTGGAAGGAGCGGATTGTAGCCACCGTTAGTGACGGGGCCCGTCATGGTGTCGCAGGCCGCGAGACTCAGGAAAGCAATGGCGGAGATGGCCGGAGTGAACTTCATAGAGACAAGAAATTGGCACGTCCCGGGAGCCTGGTCAACGTCATTTCAGCCAGCGAAAAGACCTGCTGAAACTTAATGGGCAGCAGCCGCCTGTCCTGATTTCCGGGTGAAAACCGCCACGATGAGCCCCGTCGCCGCCAGCCCGAGGATGCCCCAGTCACCGATCACCGCGAACAGTGAAAAACTCGGCTGGAGTGGAATTCTCAGCTCGGTGAGCAGCGAGCCGCGGGTGAAATGGCTGCGGCTTTCATCCATCAGAATCTGTTGCTTCCAGGAATTAGGATCATCGGCAGACCCGGTGGAATCGAGCGCCGCACTGACGCCGCTGTTGGCGCAGCGCAGCATCGGCCGCCGCAGCTCGATGGCGCGGAAGCGCGCGTTGGCGAAATGCTGGGCCGCCGCCGGGGATTGCTTGAACCAGCCGTCATTGGTCACGTTGATGATCACCTGCGGCCCCGTCCGGGTGAATTGCCGGACCAGCCTGCCCACGGTATCCTCGAAACACACCGTGGGGATCGCGCCGATGACCGTCCCGCCCGCGAGGATCGGCAGCGGTTCCACCGAATCGCCCGGCGTGAACGAGCCGCCGAATTCCACGCCGGCCTGCTGCTCGTAGATTTTCTTCAGAAACGGAATCGAATCCACAAACGGAATCGTCTCGCCGAAGATCACCAGATGCCGCTTCCGGTAAGTCTGCAACTTGTCTTCCGGCGACATCACCGCGATGGAATTGTAGGCGCGGCCCTTCGGTTTCATGACCAGATCCTCGCCGGATTTTTCCGCCTCCAGCTCGTTCACCCCGTAAATCAGCGAAAACGGACCTGCGGTCCGAACCTGCGAGATCGTGTCGAGGTTGATCTGCCACGTCCCCCACTCGCCCTCGGCGGTGCGGAGAATCCGACCCGTTAGCGCGCTCTCCGGCCACATCACCCAGTCCGGCCACTTGGGGGAAATTTCGCCCTGCGGCGACTTCAACGCATCGAGCGCTTTCAAGGTCTCATCTTCGTACGCCTGATGGACTTGCAGATCCGTCCACAGCACCCGCGCAGCGTCCTGCGGGATGTTGATTTGCACCAGCAGCGTCTTCAGCTGCACGGATTCCGCCCGCGCCTCGCTGGCGATTCGCGCCTTGCCATAGCCATACATGGAAATGACCAACAGCGCCGCGACCGCCAGATCCCAGCGCATTCCGGGTTTCCGCCGGACCAGCTGCCAGCCCGCTTGCACCAGGACGGACTGGAAAAACACCAGCATCAGCGAAAGTCCGGTCACGCCTAGCAGATCCGCTGCCTGCGCCATCACCCGCGCCTCGTGAAACGCCACGCCCAGCCCGTTCCAACCGAAGCCAGTGAACAACCAGCCCCGCAGCCACTCCAGCCCGGCCCACACCGCCGCCTGACAGAAAGCCACCCGCAAACTCGCCCCGGCACTTTCGGATTTCCCGAGCTTCGCCGCAAACGCCCCGAACAGTCCCCAGAAAATCCCCAGATACAAGGGTAGCAGCACCATCCCGAGCGGCGACACCACCGCCAGCCACCGGAGTTGGATCAGGCAACTCACCATCCCTGCTAGATAGCCGATCGAAAATCCCTTCCAGCCCGCGTGTTTCCCCTCCAGCGTCCCCAGCGCCGCGAGCAAAGGCAGCATCGCCACCCACGCCAGCGCCGAGAAATCAAACGGCGGAAACAACCCCGCTACCAGCAAGCCGCTAAGCACCGCCGCCACGATCCGTATCCATCCCGAGCCGTTTCTCATGCGCGCAGCATCACCGGACGGCACCCGTTGGTCCACTGCCAATCCATCATCCCGGGCTTGGCCGCAGCAAACACTGCGGAATGCGTTTCGCCAGCGGACGAGTAAATTTTCTTGAGTTTTCAGAATTTACTGAAAATATGGCATCCATGTCAGACCACCCCGTTGTCACCCCCAAATCGCCGCACCAACCGCCGCGGCAAGTCAGCCCGTATGTGTGGCTCTGCCTTGCGGCCGGGATCGCCTCCGTCCTCTACCGGGTGCTGGTTTTGGGCCAAAAGGAACAGACCGCGCTGATGTTCATCGGGCTGCCCACGGCGATCGCGATGCTGATCACGTTCCTGCCGAGGTCTAGCAGCGCGACCGGCATGATCATGAAGGGGATCAGCCTTTTCCTGCTGCTGCTCGGGATTTTGTTCATCGAGGGCTTCATCTGCATCCTGATGGCCGCGCCGTTTTTCTATGCGGTGGGCTTCATCGTCGGGGTTTTCGCCGACAAGGCGAGGGCGCGCCGGGAGTTTGAAAAGCGGTTCCGGGTCGTCGTCCTACCCGTGCTGGTGCTGATGAGTTTGGAAGGAATCACCGGCGCGCTTTCCTTTCCCCGGGATGAGGTGGTCACCGTGAGCCGGGAGGTGTCGCTGCCACCCGCCGCCGCGCGCGAGCAACTCGCCCGCGGGCCGGAGTTCGTGCTTTCCGAGCTTCCGGCGTTTTTGAAACTCGGCTTTCCCGCACCCCGCCGCATCGACGGCAGCGGGCTTGAAACCGGCGACAAGTGGCGCATTCATTTCGCCGGTGGCGAGGGGAAACCCGGCGATCTATCAGCGGAAGTGATTGAAAGCGGGCCGACCCGCATCCGCGTCGCCCGCGTCTCGGACACCAGTCACATCGCACATTGGCTGGATTGGAAGGACGCCGAGTGGACGATCGCGCCGAGCGGCACCGGCTCGCGGGTGACGCTCAGCATGCGCTACCGCAGGCTGCTGGATCCAGCGTGGTATTTCAAACCGATCGAGCGCTACGGCGTGAAAATAGCGGGCGAGTATTTCCTCGCCCAAACCTACCAAACCCCGTGAGCCGCGACGGCGCGATCCAGCTTGCTTGTCTTTACGGGCCACTCGTGAGCGCCGGATTGTTAGCATGGTGGATTCGCCCGGGGAAACGGCTGTCCGTCGGGCTGCTGTTTTCACTGGCGTGGATCGCCGCCTTACTGCCATGGCTCGACGCCCTCGCCCGAGTCGCGGGGCTTTGGGAATACCACTCACAAGCTCCGGCCCTCGCCGGAATGCCGCTGGCGCTTTATTTCGGCTGGGCCGTCGCTTGGGGGATTTTCGCGCCGCTGCTGGCCCACGCGCTCGGCGGACGGATCTGGACCACGGCGGCAGTGCTGATCGCCCTCGATCTGCGAGTGATGCCGGAATTGAGGCCTGTGCTGGAACTTCATCCGTGGTGGTGGATCGGTGATATCTTGATCGCAATTTGCCTTCTGCTACCCTCGCTTTTCATATCGAAATGGACGGTATCGCGCACGCAGGTGGGGTTGCGCTGCGCCATGCTGGTTCCGGCATTCGGCGGGATTTTTTTGGGCATCCCGCTGCTCGTCGAGTGCGGCGGTCTCGCAGGACTTGTGAATCGCTGGCAGGCGTTACCCGGCTTTCTCCAAGCGGTGTTTCTGGCCGCGGGATTCGCGCTTTGCGTTCCCGGACTCACGGCCGCGCGCGATCTCGCCCTCAGTGGCGCCGGCACCCCGGTCCCGCTCGATCCGCCGCGCCGGCTCGTGACTCACGGGATTTACGCATTTGTCCGAAATCCGATGCAGCTCTCGATGACCGCGCTGCTTTTGCTAGAGTCTTTGTTCGTCTGGAGTCCGTGGCCTGCCATTCTTGCCCTGATAGGGATCGTTTACTCGGAAGGACTCGCGCGGTGGTCGGAAAATCAGGACATGCGGGATCGCTTTGGCGAGGACTGGCTGCACTATCATCAAGCCGTCCGTCCTTGGTGGCCGCGCTGGAGTCCGCGCATCGGCGAGCGGTGCGAACTTTGGCTGGATGCCGGATGCGGGCCTTGCTCCGAGGTCGCGCGCTGGTTTCAACGCCGCCAAACAATCCAGCTCGAACTCCGCGACGCCAGCGATTGGCCGGGCCCGCCACTGGGCCGCGTGACTTGGCATCATCCATCGTCCGGGCGTCACGAATCCGGAGTCCGGGCCATCGCGATGGCGCTGCAACATCTCGATCTGCCGTGGGCCGCCGTCGGCTGGATCGCGGGGCTTCCTGGCATTTCCCACATCCTGCAAACCTGCTTCGATGCCGCCGGGACCGGCAAACGCTAACCGACTCAACGCCAGCACTTGCTCCACGTCTCGAACTCCGAAGGCCGCAGCCGGTAGCGCGCGATGTTTCCGCCATGCAGACAGCCGAGCTCGGTTTCCACGACCTCGATGAACTTGGAACGCTCCGCCTGCGGAATGGCTTTCTCCGCCTCCGCGGCGATCCACTGCGCGGCCGCGCGTTTATTCATGGTGCCCAGCACGACCTCCCGCACAAAGCTCCCGATCGCCGCGCGGTGACGCAGACGGAAGGGATCGGGGTCGCCCAAAGACTGCCGCACCGCCGAATAACGCGCACAAGACCGCCGGTATGCCCACGCAAACACGTCCCGCAGATACTCGACGCGGTTCAACTCGTAAACGCCTAGCAGCCCGCCGATATAGTCGTGCGAATCCACATCGACGAACGACAATGGACAAAGGTTGTAACGGATGAGCGGGATGTTAGCCGCCAGTCGCGAAACCCGTTTGTTGACGTCTTCGAAGGGCTGTAAATAGGGCAGATACACCATGGCGAAAAACGCCTGCTCGAAAGGATTCCGCACGGCAGCGGCCTTTACCAAAATCTGCTCGAACCGCTCATCGATCTGTTGCGGCACCTCCAGCGGATGGAAAACCGTCCCGCTGATCCCGACAGGCCGCGAACGCACGCGCCCGCTGGCCCCGGGATCGGGCAGCAGGTTGTCGGATAGCAGGGCGTGGAGATTGCAGATCGTGTAGCGGTTGAAATCAATTTCTCCCGCGTCGTCGGCCAACATCTCGATGGCGGCTTTGTGGTTGAGGATCATCTGCGTCTCCTGCGTGGCTTTTCCCTCGGCGTCTTCGCCGATTTCAAGCAGGCGCTGGGTTTCTAGCAGCGAGTAGGTGTTGCCTTCCAGCCGGCTGGAGTTCCACGAGAGATCGATGAGCAGGCGGTCCATCACCTGCCGCATGTAGGTGCCTGCGGGAAGCGCGCTCAGTCCCACCTGGCCGATGTCCTCGAGTTCTATCCGCAGGCTTTCCGGCAGATAGAACGTGCGATTGGGCTGATAGGCATCGAGAAACGCTCCTTGATAGCCCACGGGTGTCCGCTCCGAGGTCCGAAGCTGGATGATCGCACGGATTTCCCGGGCTGCGGGTGAAAGCCAGTCATTCCGTGTCTTGTAAACGGGCGGCTCTTCCCGAACCATGGAGCTCATCGGGAAATGATCTTGTTCCGGGGCAAGATAGCGCCGCGCGCGCCCATGGCCTTTGGGCACAAGTCGATTTTCGGAGACAAGTTGGTCCAGCCGCCGCTGCAGGGTGCGTTTGGGAAATCCGAGTTCGGGACTTGCGAGCAGTTCTTTCACTGATGCTCCAGAGGGTCTCGCCGCAATGATGCGGAGAAGGTGATCCAATTCGTAGGCTGGAATTTTAAGTGGCACGATTATGATTTATTTGGCGCGATTATCTCTGTATCGTGCCACAATAACTCTTTTACTGGCATGTTTTTGCAAATCGTGCCAGTAAAATCTCCAATTTCTTCGAAATCGTGCCACTTAAGGCTCAAATGAATGATTCGGGAAGGGCGTGGAGTTTCGCTGTCGAAATTGATTCGCCACCAAGCGCATCAGGCGGCGGGGCGAGTTTACCTCCGTTCTGCGCTCGATTTCCGCTTGGCAGTCGGATGCTGATGAGGCCAGTGTCATATATGAGATTCAACATTCCTCTTTTGGCGGCTACCGCGTTTATTTTCACCTTCGCAATCAGCTCCGGGCAAACGGCCCCGGCCATCGATTGAAGTCCGCAAGGCGTCGGTGGCCAATCTGGAGTCCCACATCGCCCAGCGTGAAGCACGGTTGGAGGAAATCAGGCAGGACGTGGTGACTCTCGACGCCCGCATCGAGAAGCAACGTGAGGAGGTCGCCAGCGCCATCCGCGAGGGCATTGAGCGTCTCGACCAGCGCCGCCGCTCGTTGAAGGACCTGCTCGATAACCGCAATCCAACTGAAGCCGCCCGCAAGCTCTATATTCAGGAGCTCGGCCAGATCGATGCCCAAACGGCATACCTCAAACAGCAGCTGACGGAGGTCACCATCTCCACCGGTGGGGCCACACAGCAACCGGGCCTCGACGAGGCGGTTGATATCGGGCATTTGCTTGACGACGCGCGCAAGGATCTTCGCACGGATGTCACCGACCTCTTCCGCTTCTATGATGAATTCGCCCGAGGCCGCACTTACATCAACGGGCTGAAGGAAAATCTAGCGGCCCGCAAGGCCTGGCTGGAAAAGAACGCGCCTGCCGGAAACTAACTCGCGCAGCGGCTATCCCTTCACCTGTCCGTTTCCGCGGACGCGGTACTGATAGCTGGTGAGCTCGCGCAACCCCATCGGCCCGCGGGCGTGGAGCTTGTCGGTGGAGATGCCGATTTCCGCGCCAAAGCCGAACTCGCCGCCGTCGGCGAAGCGGGTGGAGACGTTGTGGAAAACGCATGCGGAATCTACCTCCCGCAGGAATCGTTCCGCTGCCAAATGATCCGTGGTGACGATGACGTCGGTGTGGTGTGAGCCGTATTGGTTGATGTGAGCGACGGCTTCTTCGAGCGAGCCAACAATTTTGATAGAGAGAATGAGGTCGAGGTATTCGGTGCTCCAGTCTTCCTCCGTGGCGGGGAGGATGTCCGTGAGATGCTTGCGTGTTTCATCGCAGCCGCGAAGCTCGACGTTTTTCGTACGCAGCGCGGCGGCGACTTTCGGGAGGAATGAATCCGCGATCTCGCGGTGGACGAGCAGTGTTTCCAGCGCGTTGCAGACGCCGCATTTGTGGGTCTTGGAATTGACGGTTAGATCGACGGCCATTTCCTGATCCGCGGCCTTGTCGGCAAAGAGATGGCAGATGCCGTCGTAGTGCTTGATGACAGGCATGCGGGCGAGCGAGACGACGGTTTCTATCAAACCCTTGCCACCGCGCGGAATGATGAGGTCGAGCCACTTGTCCATGCCTGCCAGAACGGCGACGCTCTCCCGGTCGGTGAACGGGATGAGCTGGATCGCGTGCTCGGGCGCGCCGGCTTGCGCGAGGGCATCCGCGATGGCGATGTTCGAGTGCAACGCCTCGCTGCCGCCACGGAGGATGGTCGCGTTGCCGGTCTTGAAACACAGCACGGCGGCGTCGGCGGTGACGTTCGGGCGGCTCTCGTAGATAATTCCGATGGTGCCGATGGGCACGCGGACCTGCTCGATGCTAATCCCGTTGGGCCGCTCCCACGAATCTATAATCTGTCCGACAGGATCGGGCAGCGTGGCGACTTGGTCGATGCCGGCCGCCATCGCCACGATCCGCTTTTCATCCAGCATGAGCCGGTCGAGCATGGCGTTAGAAAGCCCTTTTCCCCGTCCGGCTTCGAGGTCTTGCGCGTTCGCCTCCAGCAATTCCGGCACCCGCTGGCGGATGGCGGCGGCCATGGCGCGGAGAATCGTGTTCTTCTCGTCGCTGGAAAGCTGGGCGAGTTTATATGCAGCCGCGCGCGCTTGGCGGCCCATTTGATGGATGGTTTCCTGAATGCTGGACACGCGAGAAACCTATGCTGGAGGGACTCGCACTCAAGGCGCAATTGCCGCCGCGTAAAACCGCACTTCCGCTCGGCGCGTTTCAAGCTACCGTCGCGCCATGATTTGCCGTCGTCGCTTTTTGATCGTCACCGCGTGCGTTCTCGCCGCCGTCGGATGCAGCGGGAAATCCAACAGTTCCGGCAAGGGCGCGGTGCTGCGCGTGGGCATGGATCTGAGCTATCCGCCGTTTGAAATGCAGGACAAGGCGGGGACTCCGGACGGCGTGAGCGTGAAACTCGCCGAGGCGCTCGCCGCGGATCTCGGGCGACCGCTCAAGATCGTGCCGATGGAGTTCTCCGGCCTGATCCCAGCGCTCAAGACGGGCAACATCGATCTGATTCTCTCCTCGATGACCGCCACCGACGAGCGCCGGCAATCGATCGGTTTTTCCAATCCCTACGCCTTCACCGGCCTCGCGCTGTTGGTGCGGAAGGACTCGGATATCCAGTCGATCGAGGATTTGAAAAAGCCGGGCCGCTCGATCACGGCCAAGGCCGCCACGACCGGCGAGACGTGGGCGATCAAAAATCTACCAGGCGCGAAGCGGGTGGTGTTCGAGGACCAGACGGCCTGCGTGTTAGAAGTCGTGCAGGGCCGGGCGGACGCGTTCATTTACGACCAGCTCAGCATTTACCGATACGCCGAGGAAAACAAAGCGACTACCCGCGGCTTGTTGAGGCCGTTCGTCGAGGAGTCGTGGGCCATCGGCATCGCAAAGGGCAACGACGCGCTCCTCTCGCAGGTCAATGCTTTCCTCGACGAGTTCCGCAAGCAGGACGGCTTCGGGAAACTCGGCGAACGCTATTTGCGGGATGAGAAGAAGTTCCTCGAAGCGTCCGGAATCCCGTTCATCCTCCGCTAAATGAGCCGCCGCCAGTTGATCGCCAACGTGCTCGTCGCCATCGCGCTGGTGGCGTTGGCCGGCTGGTTGTTCACGGCGGTGTTCGCGATGTTAGGCACGCAGACGGATTGGTCGAAGGCGTGGGAATACCGGGAAACCCTGTGGCGCGGCTGGCTGGTGACCTTGCAGATTTCCTTCGCGGCCTTGTTGGGGAGCATCTTCTTCGGGCTGCTCTTCATGCTCGGCCAGCGCTCGCCGCTGGTGGTCGTGCGCTGGACATGCCGGGCGTTTCTGGAATTCGTGCGCGACACGCCCCTGCTGGTGCATTTGTTGTTCGGTTATTTCGTGATCTTCGCGCCATTGATTTCGCGGCCGCTCGGCGAGCAGGGATTCGATGACAAGTTGATCATCGGCGTGCTTCTTCTATCCGTTTTCGAGGGCGCCTACCTCGGCGAAATCCTGCGCGGCGGCGTCGAGAGCATCCCGCGGACGCAGTGGGAAAGCGCGCGGGCGGTGGGGTTCAGTCCGTTCCAGGTCTATCGCTATGTGATCTTCCCGCAGGCCTTGCGCCGCGTGCTGCCGGCGATGGCCGGCTTGTTCGTCTCGCTGATCAAGGATTCGTCGCTGCTCAACGTGATCGGCGTGGCGGAGTATTTTTATAACACCAAGAATTTCATCTCCCGTTCCTACGCCGGGCTGGAGGGCTACGTGCCGCTGGCGCTGGGCTATCTGATCCTCACGCTGCCGGTCGCGTGGCTGTCGCACTGGTTGGAAAAACGCTTCCGTCATGAAACTTGAAGTCACCGGCCTGACGAAATGTTACGGCAAGACCCGCGCGCTCGACGGGCTTTCGCTGGCCGTGGAATCGTCCCGCGTGCTGGTCCTCATCGGCCCGTCCGGCGGCGGGAAAAGCACGCTGTTGCGCGTGCTCGGCGGGCTGGAAATCCCCGATGCGGGCACGGTGGAAATCAACGACACCCCGCTTCTGTCAGATGCCTCGGCGCTCCAGGCGTATCGCCGAAAAAACGGGTTTCTCTTCCAGCAGTTCAACCTGTTTCCCCATCTCACCGCCCGCCGGAACATCGCGCTGCCGTTGGAGAAAGTGCACGGCCACTCGCCCGCCGAAGCGCATGAAATGGCGGAACAGGCGCTCGCCCGATTCAGCCTGCTCGACCACGCCGAAAAGCTGCCCGCGCAACTGTCCGGCGGCCAGCAGCAGCGCGTCGGCATCGCCCGCGCCGTCGCGCGTCAGCCGGAAATTCTGTTTCTCGACGAACCCACCTCCGCACTCGATCCCGAGATGACCGCCGAGGTGCTGGAACTCATCCAGGAACTCGCGGAAGCCGGCCAGGACATCATTCTCAGCACCCACGAAATGGGGTTCGCCCGCGCCGTGGCGGATCAGGTCGCCTTCGTCGCCGCAGGGAAAATCGAGGAAGTCTCGCCGCCGGCCAGATTGTTCGGCACGCCGCAATCCGCGCTTTGCCAGCGCTTCCTGTCGCGGGTGATGCGGTATTGAGGCGCGGCAAATATATTAAGCAATCTTTACAATATCCGCTTGCAGGTCCGGAAATTTGGAGTATCAAAAATCTCGATGAAAATAACTCTCTTAATCACCGTGGCCGCTGCGGCCGTGCTTCTCAGTTCGTGCAATACGATGATCGGCCTCGGCCGTGACATGCGGATGGGCGGCGAGGGCCTCGAAAAAACCGCGAACAAGGCCACAGGCGGCTCCTCCGGTGGCGACACCTCGGGCGCTCCGGTTTACTGAACCACTTCAACAAAACGGCGTCCTCTCGCAATTCGCGGGAGGACGCCGTTTTTGCGTTGAGAGGAAATCAATACCCGCGCCAGAAGGCGAAAGCGCAGACGAGCGTCGCGATCCCGTAGCCGAGGCCGGCGAGTGAAAGCAGCGTCCAGCGCTTTTGATCCGCAGTCACCCATGCCACTGCGTCGCGGAAAAGGTAGGGCATCCCGACAAAGAACAGGGAGGCGGTCAGCATGGCGTAGGCGAAAATCGGCACCAGCAGGCGGGATTGCGGATCTTTCAAAAACGCCGCTCCGAGCAGAGGCCCGGCGGCCATCAGTCCGAGCAGGCCGAGCGCGCGAACGGCGAGGAAATCCCGCACGCTGATGCAGACGAGCACCAGCGAAACGGGGACCAGAATTTGCAGCAGCCCCTTGGCACTGTTGAACTCGCCCAAGTCCATCGCCAACGCGCTGAGCTTGCCGAGGCCGGTCGGTGCGATGAGCAGCCAGAACCAGGCGAGGCCAATTCCCAACAGAATTTGTCCGATGTTTTGGTTGCGCGGGAATTTCTTCAGGAAATCCTGCACCGCCGCCGGTTTCGCCAGCATCAGCGCGTGAACGCCGATCAGCCAGACGGCCAGCAGCAGCCCGGTGGTGAAAAGCGATAGAAGTTGGTAAGGGTGCATCGGATCCATGCGGCCACCGGACTAGGGCGGGGGCGCGGAACATTCAAGCGCCATCTCTCCGGCGCGGATTCATGAAATTCTCACGCGATCCGCATCACCCGTTCACAAAGCGCCGCTTGGATCCACTGCATGCACCTTCGCCAACTCATCCAGCCTGACGCCGATTGGCTGGACGCGCCCTCGCCGCGGCGGGTCGCGAGAGTCGCGCTGACCGCCTGCGCGGGCTTGGCGATTTACGGATTCACCGTCGGCTTCTGGCGCGATCCGCTGATGGGCGGCTACGTGGCGGTGAAACTCCCGCTGCTCATCGCGCTCACCCTCGGCTGCAATGGATTGCTCAACGGCCTTCTCGGCTTGCTTCTCGGCACCGGTCTCGGCTTCCGCCAATCACTGCTCGCCTTGCTCACCTCGTTCGCGCTGGCCGCGTTGATCCTCGGCTCGCTCGCGCCGGTCACGTTTTTCCTCGCCTGGAACGCCCCGCCGCCGGACTCGCCGGGGGCGAAAAACGCGCACGCCGCCTACCTCGTCGCACACACCGCGCTCATCGGATTCGCCGGCATCACCGCCAATCTCCACCTCCACCGCCTGCTCGCGGTCAAAGCCCCCACCCCGGCCGCCGCCACCGCCACCTTGCTCGCTTGGCTCGGTGGCAATGGATTTCTCGGCGCGCAGTTCTCGTGGATTCTGCGGCCGTTTTTCGGCACCCCGACGATCAAAGTCGAATTCCTCCGGGAGAATCCGCTGCACGGAAATTTCTACGACACCGTCTGGAAAGCCATCGACAAAACCAGCGGCGGCCACGGCCTGCCCGCGCTCTGCGTCATCCTCGTTTTCTTGCTCACCCCGATTCTCCACGCCATCCACAAGAACCACCAAACCACCCCACGACCATGAACCTGCACGAAATTCCCAACACCGCCCAACCACCGCCGCTCGAAGCCCCGCTCCCGGAAAAACTCGACCTCAAGAGCCTCTTCGAAGCCCTGCTCCGCCGCCCCCACGCCCTCGTCGCCCGCCTCGCCGAGCCAAACCACGGCGCGACCGGGCGCTTCGCGATCATGGCCGTCGTCTCGATCCTGCTCTTCGGCTTCGTCCTCGGCTGTTTCGCGAAACACGAACAACTGTGGGCCGCGCCCGCGAAAATCACCGCCGGGCTGATCTTTTCCGGCCTGATTTGTTTTCCGAGCCTCTACATCTTCGCCACCCTCGCCGGCGCGCGGGTCAGCATTTCCCAACTCGCCGCCTGCCTCGCCGGGGCGCTCGCGCTGGCCGGGTTGCTGCTGCTCGGCTTCGCGCCCGCAGTCTGGATCTTCGCGGAATCCACCGACTCGCTCGGCTTCATGGGCACGCTCGCCATCGGCTCGTGGGTCATCGCCGTGTTCTTCGCGCTGCGGTTTTTGAAATCCGTCATCTTCGCCACCGGTGGCACCCAGAAAGGCCCGCTCGCCATCTGGAGCATCGTCTTCCTACTCGTCACCTTGCAAATGAGCACCTCGCTCCGCCCCATCCTCGGCCGCTCCGAAGTCCGGCTCACTCAGGAGAAGAAGTTCTTCCTCCAACACTGGGGCGACACCTTCGGCAGCTCGCTCAAGCCGCAAACCGCCGCCAAACCCGCCCCGGAAAAACCCGCCGATCCCACCTCCACCTCCAGTGGCCGCAATCCCTACATCGAAAACTAAACCGCTATGGACACCCACCCCAACCCCACCCCGGCTCCCCCGCCGCCACCCGCGCCACCCCCCGCCGACCCGGACCTCCTCGAATGGCGGCTCGAACTCCTCTGAAACCCCAGCTTGAATCCCACGCCCTGGGCAACGGGTCCCGCGACTTCCTCAAGGTGAGTGATCAATCATCGGTGATGGTAACCGATGCTTTGAAGAACGAACAGCTACGAAAACCGCCGCCACTTTCACCGCCCGCATCGTGCGCGATGGGGAATGGTTCATCGCTTTCTCGCCGGAATTCCCGGAGGGCAACGGCCAAGGGCTCACCGAGGAGGAGGCGTTGGAATCGCTCCGCGAGTCGATCCTGTTGCTGCTGGAGGACCGCCGCAAGGACGCCCGCGCCCGCCTTGGCAGCGGCGAGAAATTGATTCCCCTCGCTCCTTCATGAAGCGCCGGGAACTGATCCGCCCCCTCGAAGCCAACGGTTGACCGCTCAAGCGCGAAGGCGGCTCCCATTCGATCTAATGAAATCACGCCACCGGTCGCCGCGAACCCGTCCCGCGCCACGCTGAAATCCCCGACCTGCTGGCCAGGAAAATCTGCCGCGCGCTGGAAATCCCAGAGCCATGAAAAAGCCGGGCAAAACTTCCGGCGGCCAGTAAGGCATCGGGATTTTGACTTCCTATCGCGACTGAGTCGGCACTGGCTGCACCCGCGTTTCAAAATCCCCCACGCGCGACTGAGGGCGATCCACACGGGAATCCCGTTTCCGAGAGTCGCCAGAATTGACTCGTTTTTCGCTCCATTCGCACCCCTTATTTTTCTCACAGAAATCTCGATTTTTCTCCGGAAAAACCTTAATTCCATATAGGAATTTCATACAATTCCAGCACTCGTCCGCCGCTGCAAACCACCTCGGATTTGGGCGGCGGAAGAACCCGAAATTCCCTATGAAAATATTCGTCTGCCCCAAGGATTGGGCCTTCGCCAAAGAGCGCTTCACTCCGGATCACATGGTGTCGCTTCAGAATCCCGGCGCGGATGTTTCCGAGCTCCGGCCGCCGTGGGTGACTGCGGAAAACCACTACGTCTCCTTCTTCTACGACTCGGATCTTCTGGGAGATGAAGGATTCCAGCTTGGAATCCAAACTCGTGCCCAACTCCATCATCATCGGCCGCGCGGGCACCCTGCGGAAGCCGCTCACCGAGTGGAACCGCAAGGTGCCCTGGCGGCGGACGTTTCGATGAAGCCTAAAATCATCGCCCCCCTTGACCGAGTCGAATAGCGGCCCACCTTCGGCCATGTCACGAACGATATTAATGATCGGCGGAAACTCGGGGATCGGACTGGCGACGGCGCGCTTGTTGATAGCGCAGGGAAACTCACTCATCGCCGCCGCCCGCAGCGCCGGGCCGCTAGCGGAACTGGGCATCCCCGTGCTGCCCTTCGACGCGCTCAACCCCGGCCCGCTTGAATTGCCGCCGGTGCTGGATGGCTTCGTTTATTTTCCCGGCAGCATCACGCTCAAACCATTCCACCGACTCACCGCCGAGGATTTCCTCAACGACTATCAGATCAACTGCCTGGGTGCCGTCGCCGCGCTTCAGGGCGCGCTGCCCGCCTTGAAAGCCGCGCCCTCTGCCTCGGTGGTGCTTTTTTCCACCGTCGCCGTCGCGCAGGGACTCTCGTTCCACGCCTCGATCGCCGCCGCCAAGGGCGCGGTCGAGGGACTCACCCGGTCACTCGCCGCGGAGCTTGCGCCGAAGATCCGGGTGAATGCCATCGCCCCATCGCTCACTAATACTCCGCTGGCCGGAAACCTGTTAAGTTCCGATGTGAAAATGGAAGCCGCCGCCAAACGCCACCCGCTCCAACAAGTCGGCGATCCCGACGACGTGGGCCAGCTCGTTTCCTTCCTCCTCTCGGACGCCTCCAAGTTCTTCACCGGCCAGATCCTCCGTCCCGACGGCGGGCTTTCCTCCGTCCGCACTTTTTAAACGCTCATGGAAATCACCCTCATCTTCCCCCATCAGCTTTTTAAAAATCACCCGGCCGTCGCGAGTGGCCGGGAAATCCAGCTGATTGAAGATTCATTGTTCTTTGGCAACGACCCACACTGGCCCGCGGCGATGCACCAACAGAAGCTCATGCTCCACCGCGCGTCGATGAAGGCCTACGCCGCCGAACTCGAAGCGGCCGGTCATCATGTGCGTTACGTCGAATCCGCGGAACGGCCCGCACTCCCCGCGCAAACCCGGGAAATCCACCTCGCCGATCCAGCCGACGACGTGTTGATGAGGCGCGTGAAACGTCTGGCGGGGAGACACGGAGCGAAGCTCGTCGTCCACGCCTCCCCGAATTTCCTCAGCCCGCCGGAATTTCTGGCAGCGCACATCGCCTCGAAGAAAAAGCCGTTCATGGCGAAGTTCTACGAAGCCCAGCGCAAGCGGATGAATCTGTTGCTAGAGCCCGACGGAAGCCCGCTCGGCGGCAAGTGGTCGTTCGACACTGAGAACCGCGCGAAGCTGCCCAAGAACCACGTCCCGCCCCCCGAGCCGCACACTCCGGCCAATGCCTTCACCCGCGAGGCCGCCGATTACGTCACCCGGAAATTCCCCGACCACCCCGGCTCGCTGAAGCACTTCCGCTGGCCGGTCACCCGAGCCGACGCGGAAACCTGGCTGGACCGGTTCATCGACGAGCGCCTCGAAAACTTCGGCCTCTACGAAGACGCGATCTCCACCGAATACGCCACGATCTATCACTCCGCCATCACCCCGGCGCTCAACATCGGCCTGCTGGATCCGCAGGACGTCATCGACCGCGTGATGGCCAGGTCCGGGAGCGTTCCCCTGAACTCGCTGGAGGGCTTCGTCCGCCAGGTCATCGGCTGGCGCGAGTTCATGCACGGCATCTATCGGCACCGTGGAACGGATATCCGCAACGGCAATTTCTGGAATTTCGACCGTCCCCTGCCCCGCTCGTTCTACGACGCCACCACCGGCATCCCGCCCGTGGACCGCGTGATCCGCCAACTGTTGGAAGACGGCTACTGCCACCACATCGAGCGGCTGATGGTGCTCGGGAATTTCATGCTGCTCTGTCGCATCCGGCCAGATGACGTCTATCGCTGGTTCATGGAAATGTTCGTGGATTCCTACGACTGGGTGATGGTTCCTAACGTTTACGGCATGTCCCAGTTCGCCGACGGCGGCACCTTCACCACCAAGCCCTACCTCTCCGGCTCCAATTACATCCTGAAAATGTCAGACGAGCCGAAAGGTCCGTGGTGCCAGATCTGGGACGGTCTCTTCTGGAGCTTTATCGGCGACCACTCGCCGTTTTTCCTCAAAAATCCCCGGCTCTCCATGATGGCCAGAAGCTGGGAGAAAATAACCCCGGAAAAACAGGAAGCCCACCGAAGCGCGGCGGACGGTTTTCTGGCGGGGCTGGGATAGTTACGGAGGCCGTATCGGGCGGAATAAATTCCGCGCTCCAGTTAGCTGAAGAGGGCGGTGACGGGGACTCCCTTGTCGGCGATCTTGAAGGGGCGCTTGGTGGGTGACATGACGATGGTGTCGTAGGGAAGTGCGAGGGCGTGAGCGATGGTCGCGTTGAAATCCTGCACCGTGACGAGGCCATCCTTCACTTTTGAGCCGGAAGAGTCGGTTAGGCCGTGTTTCACGCCGCCCTTGATGCCGCCGCCGGCGAGCAGGCAGGAGAAGGCTTGCGGATGGTGGTCGCGGCCGTCCTTGTGCTCGGTTTTGATTTCCGGGGAACGGCCGAATTCGGTGGCGACGACGACGAGCGTGTCCTTGAGTTTTCCGGATTTTGCGAGGTCGGTGATGAGGGCGGCGTAGGCTTGGTCGAACTCCTTGCAGCGACCGGCGACGGCGGTGAAGTTGTCCACGTGAGTGTCCCAACCGCCGAGCTGGACCTCGACGAAACGCACGCCGTTCTCTACTAACCGGCGGGCGAGCAGGCAGCCTTGGGCGAAGCGGCCGCTGCCATAGAGCTCGCGGGTGGCAGCGGATTCCTGCGAGAGATCGAAGGCGGCGAGGTCCTTGGATTTCATGAGGGCGATGGCTTCCCGATAGAGTTCCTCGTAGGCCTTCACATCCGCATTCGGATAGCGGCTGTGGAACTGGGTGTTCATGCGGTCCGCGAGCGAGAGTCGGCGGTCGAAGTCTTCGGCGCTGACAGAGTCGGCGCGCTTGGAGTCCTGAAGGCCTTCGTCGGGGCTGCCGATCAGGGCTGCGGAGTATTTCGCGCCGAAGAAGCCGCCGCCGACATGCTCGGGAGAGCTGTTGATGGCGACGAAGCCGGGAAGTTCGGGATGAATCCGCCCGCCCTGTTTCACCACCCACGCCCCTAACGAGGGATGGGTGATAGTGCCGCGCAGCGCGTAGCTGGTGTGCATGGTGTAGGCTCCCTGTTCATGAGCACCCTGAGTCGAGTTCATCGAGTTGATGACGCAGAGGTTTTCCATGACGTCAGCGGTTTTCGGGAGATAGTTGCCGAGCATGATGCCGTCCACTTTGGTGTTGATAGCTTCGGTTTTCCCCATGACGGACTTGTTCTTCGGCTTGGGGTCGAAGGTGTCGAGGTGGCTCATGCCGCCGGACATGTAGAGGTAGATGACGCTCTTCGCGGTGCCGCCCTTGGCGGTTGCCGGTGGGGCGGCGCTGGCGAGCGTGCCGCCTAACATCGGGAAGAGATGCACTCCCAGATAGGCGCGGGCGGCGTTCGAGACGAACTGGCGGCGGGTGAGTTCGTCGGCTTTGGGAAAGGGGTTCATGGCGGGTTTATTGAAGGAAGAGGAACTCGGAGGACATCACGAGCGCGGAGACGATGTTGCGGTACCCGGCGTCGCCTTGCGTTTTGACCTCGTCGAGCATCCACGACATTTCCTCGTCGGATGGCGGGCGGTTGAGGACGGCGATGTAGAGGCGGCGGATCTTCTCCTTGTCGGTGGTGGCGCCCTCGAGCGATTTGTAGAGATGGGCGGCGGGCTGGTTCACCAACTCGCGCTGGACGAAGCCGTTCATCAGGGAGAGCACCTGGCCGACGTTCGGCTCGCGGCTGAAGGCGTCCACGACCTCGCGGTCGGAAGCACCGAACAGATAGAGGAAGTGATCGCGCGGCGCGGGTGACGGGAGCTCGGAGGCGCGGACTTTCGCGTCCTTGTTATAAGAGCGGTCCGCGGTCATCGCCATCATGGAGCCGCTGCTTTCGAAGGCTGAGCCGCTGCTTTGCACTTCTTTGAGGAGTTTGGAGAAATACGAGCGGAGCTCCTTTTCCGACTTGAGGGCGAGGACTTCCTTCGAGAGCTGGACCATGTCTTTTTTCCCGACGAGAACGGGTTTGTCGCCCACGTAGATGCGGTTGTCCAGCGATCGGGCGGGTTGTTTGTCGGGATCGCCGGCGGCGAGGGTGATGAGCGAGTCCCAGATTTGCTCGGATGACAGGCGTTCGATTTTCCGGCCGTGGAAGTCATCGCCGCCCTCGATGGATGAGGGATTCGGATTGGCTCCGAATTGAAAGGTGCGGGTCAGGAGCAGGACATGCTGGAAGGCGCGGAGGTCGTAGTTCAGCTCCACCATGAGCGCTCCCAGGTAGCTCACCAGATCGGGATAGGTGGTTTTTTCGACTGGGATGAATTCATCCACGGGTTCGTAAACTCCCTTCCCCATGACTCGCTTCCACATTCGGTTGGCGATGACGGCGGGAAACTGGTCGCGGGTTTTTGAGGTGATCCATTCTGCTAGTTTCACCCGGCCATCGGACTCCACCCGCTTTTCGGACATGCGGACCGCCTGTCCGAAGGGGGTGCGGGCACCGACGACTTCGCCGGGCGTGGCATCGCGATACTGATAGTCCGCCGGCAGCGGGATCTGACCCGTGCCACCGCCGCCCAATGACATGCCGTAAACGCGATCCCACAGCACTTGTGCCACGCGGTATTCCTCGCTTTGCGAGCGGTCTCCGTCCCCGAGTTCCTGCCATAGGGCTGCCATGTGGTGCTGCCCGACCGTCGTCTGGCCGTGGGTGAACGCGGCGAGTTGATAGAAATCATGCCGCTCCGTGGTGCCATACGGATCGTCGTGGCACTGGGCGCACTCCATGCGGGTTCCGAGGAAGATGCGCATGGTGTTGGATAGATTGTCGAGCGGCATGCCGCGGTCGCGGGTATAGTAGCCGACGGCGGCGGTATTCGGGTCCCATCCGTCGCCGGATGACGCGACGAGACGGCGGGTGAATTCATTCCACGGCATGTTGTTGCGCATGGCGGTGCGGACCCAGTGGCGGTAGGGCGCGTTGCCGGTGGAAGAGCCCGCGCGGTTGTCGGTAAGGCGCAGCAGATCGAAGGCCCAGCTCGACATGTGGCTGGAGTAGCCTTGGGATTTCAGCAGGTAATCCACCAGCGTTTCCCGCTTGGCCGGATCCTCGATCTCCAAAAACGCGAGCGCTTCCTCCGCCGTCGGGATGCGTCCCACGGAAACGAGAAACGCGCGCCGCAGGAAGGTTGCGTCGGCGGCGACCGCGGGAACCGCTAGATTCTTATTCCGGTAAAACGAAGCGATGTGCTGATCAATCCGCAACGCCGCCTTCTTGATGAACTTGAGGTCTTCGTGGGGTTTCAGTGTCTGGGCGAATGATCCCGTGAACGGGGCAAGCACCGCCAGAATGATGAGCGCTATCTGATGATTCATGGGTTTAGGGCGACGTTGAAAGTAGACGCCCGGAACCCGAAGTCAAATTGCCATTTCGATCCCGGTCAAATGCCCTGCGGAAATGTTCACCGGGCGGCGGAGTAGAGGCCGACCAGCTGGATTTTCGCTAGGATTTTACCCTTCATGGCGGTTTCGAGCGTCTTTGCGTCGGCGCCGAGCTTCAACACGACCGATGCCTTGAGCGCGGAGAGTTTGAAAACGGAGTGGTGGGTTCCGCTCGGCGGTGCGAGTGAGTTCCATGGCTGGTCCCTGGATGATGGTTAGAAGAAACGCGGACAGGATGGCGGGCTGCCGTATCATTCGCTCATATAGCCCGGTTTCGTCGAAAGGGAAATGCTCCAGCTCGAAATGGAATGGTTCGGCGAGGAAGCCACCAACCTTGCCACCTCGAGATATTGAAAATCCTCGCCGGAAAGGACGCCGCCTCCCGCCGGATGATCTGTGAATGGGCCGACGAACACGCCTTCCGGTCGAGTTGCCAGTTTTAGCACAATAGGGTCGTAATATTCTTATTTTCAGAGACTTACTGAATTTTATCAACGTTTTCCGGGTCGCTCAAATGTCAGCGGCAACGGTAAATTTGCCGCTTCTGTGAGCCAATCGAGTCGCAGCTGGAGCTTGGTCCGCCGTTCGGGGGACGGGTCAGGATAGAGCACCGGATTCCAAGCGCTCATCACCGCGGCACGGGCGATCAAGCTGTGATGGAGTGCCGCCGGGTCGATGTGGCCGCCGGCGAGGCGATAGGCTTTCAGGATCAGGTCGGCTGTTTCGTGATCTTCGTCGAGGATGCGGGCGTTCCAGATGATGGATGCGAGGTCCCACTCGACCGGGCCGAGGAAAGTGTCCTCCCAGTCCGTCCACAACAGGCCGAGCGTGGTGTTCATCGGGTTGCCCAGATGGGCGTCGCCGTGAAGCGGCTGGAGTTGAAAGCTGCCGAGCACGTCGATCGAGGTGACGTATTGCCAGAAGTTGAGGGTATAGCCCAGATGCTCGTGCGGACCGGGCGGAATTCCGGGATGCATGGGAATGACCGGTGCTCCGTAACTCGCAAGGTGCTGAGCGACAGCGCTTTCCCGCGCAAACCACTCGCCGCCCTGTCGCGGGCCATCAAGGTCGGTCACCACCCGGGCGACGAGTGTTTCCGAGAGTCGGAGAACCCGTGTGCTGCCGTTTTGCAGGATATCGCAGCGGTCCGGGACGATCCCGTGGGCGGCGGCGGTTTCCGTCGCGGCACGGATGGGAAGGTCGATCTCAGGCCTCATGCTTCATCGACGGCGGCGGCGATTTCCTCGCGGCCGAGTTTTTCGAGCCAGACAAGCAGCATTGCCAGATCTGCGGGCGTGATGCCGGGGATGCGGCCGGCTTGGCCGAGGGTGGCTGGGCGGATTTCAGTGAAACGGACTTGGGCTTCTTTTTTTAAGCCGTGGATCGTCGAATAATCGAGATTCTCGGGAAGGCGTTTTCCTTCCTGACGTGACATCCGATCAATCTGGCTTTGCTGACGGCCGAGGTGTCCCTCGTATTTGAAATTCGTCTCAATCACCGGCCAAAGGTCCGTCTGGAACTCCGCCAGCAGCGATTCGGGCAGGGTTTCCCATGAGTTTTCACTGCGACGGAACCATTGGTCGAGCTTGACGCCTTCATGCACCGCCTGGCGCATGAAGGACGCGGCTTTCTTAAGGCCCACCAGCTTTTCCCGCACCCGGCGGACGCGCTCCCCGCTCGCGAGGCCAATTTCCGCGGCTTTCGGGGTGAGGCGGATGTCGGCGTTGTCCTGGCGGAGGAGCAAGCGGTATTCCGCCCGGCTGGTGAACATCCGGTAAGGCTCGGTGCAGCCACGGGTGACGAGGTCGTCCACCATCACGCCGAGGTAGGCTTCGTTGCGGCCGAGGATGAACTCGGATTTTCCGAGCGCTTTGAGGGCGGCGTTCGCCCCGGCGATGAGCCCCTGCCCCGCTGCTTCTTCGTAGCCGGAGGTCCCGTTGATTTGGCCGGCGAAATAGAGTCCCTCCACCCGCTTCGTCTCCAAAGTCATCCGCAGCTGGGTGGGCGGGCAGTAGTCATACTCAACCGCGTAGCCGGGGCGGAGAATCTCGCATTTCTCTAAGCCGACGATGGAGCGCAGGAACTCCAGCTGCACCTCGTAGGGCAGCGAGGTGGAAACGCCGTTCACGTAGTATTCCAGCGTGTGGCGGCCTTCCGGTTCGAGAAACACCTGGTGGCGCTCCTTTTCCGCGAAACGCACGACCTTGTCCTCGATCGACGGACAATAGCGCGGGCCGACGCCTTCGATCACGCCGCAATACATCGGCGATTGGTGGAGATTCGCGGCTATCACCGCATGGGTGGCGGGGTTGGTGTAGGTGATCCAGCACGGCATTTGTTCCACGTGGAACAGCGGGTCGCCCCACGGGTTGAGCGTGAAGATGTCGTCTTTCCCCTTTTGCAGGGTGTCGGCCATGAAACTGAACTTCGGCACGGGCGTGTCGCCCTCCTGCCGCTCGCAGCGGGAAAAATCGATGGAGCGGCCATTCAAACGGCAAGGCGTTCCGGTTTTGAAGCGTTCAACCTCGAAGCCGAGGCGTTTCAGTGCTTCGGAAACATTGGACGTCGCGTCCCCCATCCGGCCGCCTTTTTCATTTTTCAGCCCGACGTGCATCAGCCCGCCCATGAAGGTCCCGGCGCTGAGGATGACGGACTTGCCGGAAATTTCCATCCCGAGCGAAGTCGTGACGCCGGTGATCCGGTCGCTCTCCACCAAGAGGTCGGCCACGTTGCCTTGGTGGATTTCCACGCCGGGCATCGCCTCGAGTTCGCGCTTCATTCGGAACTGGTAAGCTTTCTTGTCGCATTGGGCCCGCGGTGCCCGCACGGAAGGACCTTTCGAGGCGTTCAACATCCGCCACTGAATTCCGGTGGCATCGGTATTCAATCCCATGATTCCTCCGAGTGCGTCGATCTCGCGGACCATATGGCCCTTCGCCAATCCGCCGATCGCCGGGTTGCACGACATCTGGCCGATGGTGTCCAGATTCTGGGTCAGCACGGCCACTTCCGCGCCCAGGCGGGCGGCCGCCATCGCGGCTTCGACGCCGGCATGGCCGGCACCAATCACAATCACATCATAGCACTTGGGGTATCGAAACATCGCGGGACGCGCAACATAGGGCTTCCCCGCCGAGGCTCAAGCTCGGAAACAGCGGCGTTCCACGTGGAACAATTTCACTCGGGGTCGCCCGACATCACGGAAATGAAAAAACCTCATCCAAATCAAGATTTTGGTCTAGCCGCGCTTCAAAAAATCCACAATTCTTCGACCGTCATGCACCGCTATCTCCCGCTCTGCCTCATCGTCGGACTCATCATCGCATTTCGTGTCTTTGGAAGCATGCTTCCCGAGTCACAGCCGAATTTCCAGCCGCTCGCCGCGTTGTTTTTCTGCGGTGCCCTGCTCGCCCCCGGTTGGCGCGGGTTTGCCATTCCGCTCGGCGTCTGGGCGGTGACTTTCCCGCTCGGCGTCGGCCACACCGCCAATCCGCTCGATTTCGCGAGCACCAGCCTCGCCCTGCTCGCCATTTTCTTCATTGGTAAGGCACTCGCCAACCGGAGCCTCCCCACGCTCCTTCTCGGCTCCGCAGCCTCCGCTCTCGCCTTCCACCTCATCACCTGCGGTGCCGCTTGGATCACCGACCCTCTCTACGCCAAGAATCTTGAGGGCCTCTACCAATCCGTCTGGGCCGGCCCGCTCGGCAGCAAAATCCCCTCCTGGGTTTTCCTGCGGAATCTGACCGCCGCCAACTTGCTCTTCACCGCCATCTTCGCCGTCGCCCAAGTCCGGCTTCCTAAATTCTCCGTTCCGGCGAGCGACGTTCTTGTGACCAAGTAAGCGATCCGCCCAGTCTCCCATTTTCTCAACGCCACCATGACCAGCGCCAGCTCCACCAAACTCGATTTCGCCAACTCGCCCATCAACCAAGCGCTCACGGCCGAGCGGAAAATCGAGCTCTTCTCGCAAATGGTTCGGATCCGCAGATTCGAGCAGGCAGGCCTGAAATACTACCAAGCCGGAAAAATCGGCGGCTTCCTCCATCTCTACATCGGCCAGGAAGCGGTGGCCGTCGGGACGATTTCCCTCGGCGGCGCGGACGACCATTTCATCACCGCCTATCGCGACCACGGCCACGCGCTGGCCGTAGGCATGAGTATGAACGAGTGCATGGCGGAAATGTATGGCAAACAAACCGGCTGCTCGAAAGGCAAAGGCGGCTCGATGCATTTCTTCGCTCCCGACAAGAACTTCTGGGGCGGCCACGGGATTGTCGCCGGCCAAACTCCGCTCGGTCTCGGCCTTGCCTACGGCCTAAAATATCTTGGCAAAGAAGGCTGCTGCCTTTGCTACCTCGGCGACGGCGCGGTCAACCAAGGCGCCTTCCATGAATCGCTTAACATCGCCGCCCTGTTCGGAATCCCCGTCGTTTACGTCATCGAAAACAACGGCTACTCGATGGGAACCTCCCAAAAACGCTCCTCCGCCTACAGCGGCTGCCTCGCCCAACGCGCCGAAGCCTACGCCATCGAGTGGGACGTAATCGACGGTTCGGACATCTACGAAGTCCGCGCCAAGACCCACATCGCCATGGAGCGCGCCCGCAAACAGCACAAGCCGACGGTCCTGGAAATCGACACCTACCGCTACTACGGCCACAGCATCGCGGACGCGAACCACAAGAAATACCGGACGCCCGAGGAGATCGAGAACTACAAACAGAACCATGATCCCATCGCCGTGTTCCGCCGCCGTCTCATCGAAGAAGGCGTTTTGACCGAGGAAAGCGCGACCGCCATCAACAGATCCGCCGCCGACGAGGCCGCCGCTTCCGTGAAATTCGCCGAAGAATCCCCCGCCCCTACCATCGCGGACATCAGCACCGATGTTTACTGGGAATCCGACCACGACACGCCGGCATCCAAAATCGGCCGCCACTTTTTCAACGATTGATCCATTCCGAAAATCCATTACTTTTCACCATGGCACTGACCCTCGATCAATTGGAAGCCGAAGCCGCCAAGCTCAATCCCACCGAGCGCGCCGCGCTGCTCGACCGGCTTCACGAGCTTGACGAGCTGTCCGATCCAGAGATCCGTGCCGCTTGGAATATTGAGATTCTTCGCAGAATTCGTCAGGTTGATTCCGGCCAAGTCCAACTTCTGGATGGTCCGACCGTGATCGCCGAACTCCGCAATAAGCACGGTCTATAACTTTTCGCTTCGAACCGGATGCACGCCGCCGAACTGGAGGAAGCGATTCAATAGCACCAACAACGAAATGAAGAAGTCGCACAGTATTTCATCACAGCCGTCGAAAACGCGATTTCGCGGGCAATGGCCAATCCGCTGATTTTCCGCCTTCAACAAAACCAATATCGCTTCTGTAAAATCGACGTTTTCCCATACCACTTGATATTTCGTTTAAAGGAAGATCAGATCCAAATTTTCGCCATCGCCCATACTTCACGCAAACCCGGCTACTGGAACCACAGAGCTTCATAAATTTTCATCCATTACCCCACATCTATGTCCCGTATTCTCACTTACCGAGAGGCCCTCCGCGAAGGCCTTGATGAAGAACTCGCCCGCGATCCGAACGTCGTCCTGATGGGCGAGGAAGTCGCTCAATACAACGGCGCTTATAAAGTCACCGAAGGCCTTTGGAAAAAATGGGGTGACAAGCGCGTCGTCGATACGCCGATTTCCGAAGCCGGCTTCATCGGCATGGGCATCGGTGCCTCGATGCTCGGCGTCCGCCCGGTGATGGAACTGATGTTCTGGTCCTTCCATTCCGTGGCCTTCGACCAACTCGTCAGCAACGCCGCCTGCGTCCGCTACATGTCCGGCGGGCTGTGCAATTGCCCGATCGTCGTCCGCGGCCCGGCCAACGGAGGCACCGGGGTCGGTGCCACTCACTCGCACATTCCGGAAGGATTGTTCGCCGCATTCCCCGGTTTGAAAGTCTGCGCGCCCGCCACCCCGGCCGACGTCAAAGGCCTGATCAAAGCCGCCATCCGCGACAACGACCCGGTCTATGTCATGGAAAACACCCTGCTCTACGGCACCACCGGCGAAGTTCCGGACCCCGCTGATGGAGATTTCGTCATCCCACTCGGCCTCGCCGACATCAAACGCGAGGGCTCGGACGTCTCACTCATCGCACACGGCCGTTCGGTGATTCACGCCCTTGCCGCTGCGGAAATCCTCCAAAGCGAACACGGCATCAACGCCGAGGTCCTCGACCTCCGCTCGATCCGCCCGCTCGACCAAGATGCCATTCTCAAGACGGTGATGAAAACCAACCGCGTCGTCCTCGTCGATGAATCCAAGCCCTTCGGCGGAGTTTCCGCAATGGTCGCCATGCTCATCCAAGAACACGCCTTCGATTATCTCGATGCTCCCATCAAGCGAGTCTGCTCGATCGACGCCCCGGCGATTTACTCACCACACATTGAGCATGAACAACTTCCAAATCCTCACCGGATCGTGGACAAAGTCCTAACCTTGGCTTAATCCATAAAATCAGATCCTCAAATCCGATCGGTCTTTTTGGTTGCCAAGCCCGCTCCCATTCCTAGCATAATCACTATGTTCACACGTTTTTCCATCATCCTCACTGCCGCTGCTTTGGCTCTCAGCCTGACCTCTTGCTGCTGCCTGTAAATTTCCCTTAATCCATTAATCACCATGAAAAACCTGCTCCTACTCGTTTCCCTCGCCGCCGTTTCACTCGGCTTCTCCTCGTGCTGCTCGATGTTCGGCACTGGCAGCAGCCAAACCGCCGGCTACCGCACCGAAACCCGCCAGGTGAAAACCTGCGGCTACGACATCATCACCAAACAAGTGGTGACTCCCGGCGATTCCAAAAGCGGCAAAGGCGGCATGGTCCAAACCATCGAGGAAAAAGTGCCTCGTTATAAGACCGTCACGAAAAAAGTCCGCATCCCGTGCAACCGGTGCACCCGCTTCTACTGCCCGAAAAAAGATTGCTGCGGCACCACTTCAGAATCAACCATGCGGATGGCCAGCGCCCAAGGCTCGGTCGGCAGCCCGAACATCGGCCTGATCCCAACCATGAAGCCACTTCCTCTCGGCCCGGTTACGGTCACACCTTGACGCGGTGATTTAATCATTTTTCAAAGCGCGGAGGAGTCCTGAACTCCCCGCGCTTTTTGTTTCCGTAAAAAGACTGGAAATGCTCTGACATTTTCCCATTCTCACCCCGACTCCACCACCTATCAACATCATGTCTGTGAACATCGAAATGCCCAAACTCTCGGATACCATGACCGAGGGTACCCTCATCAAATGGCACAAACAGGTCGGCGACTCCGTCGAAATCGGCGATGTCCTCGCTGAAATCGAAACCGACAAGGCCACCATGGAAATGGAAGCTTTCGATGATGGGATCATCACCGAGATCCTGCTCCGAGAAGGAGAAAAAGCCCCGATCGGTGGAGTTCTGGCCGTGCTCAACGGGGATTCCGAAGCAGTCCAGATGCCGGCACCGCAAGCTGCCGTTGCCTTCCCTGCTCCTACCAGCGCGGCTCCCGCACCCACCCCCGCCGCTCCGGTCTCATCCGTTCCCGCGACAGGAGACCGCATCAAAGCATCGCCACTTGCTCGCAAGGTCGCTGCCGATCTCGGTGTGGATCTTTCCAGCGTCACCGGTTCGGGCCCAGCCGGGCGCATCGTCAAGGACGACATCCAAGCCGCCGCCGCCTCACCTGTTAAACCGGTCACCGCGCCCTCGTCCGAAGCATCTGCCGCCGCCGCACTCGCAGCGTCTATCAAATCCAAATCAGTTGCGCCCGCGCCCGCCGCAATTTCCTCTCCCCAGGCGATCGTGCCAGCCGCCAAGGAAGGTGACGCGATCATCCAGCTCAGCTCGATGCGCAAAATCATCGCCTCGCGCCTGCTCACCTCCAAGACCACCATCCCCCATTTCTATCTGCACGTCGAAGTGGACGCCGCACCTCTCATGGCGCTTCGAGCCCAGGTGAACGAACAGGCAGAAAAAACCCACGGCAACAAATACTCCGTCAACGATTTCATCCTCAAAGCCGTCATCAACGCCGCCGAAACCGTGCCGGCCGTCAACGCCTCCTTCGCCGGCGATCACATCGTGAAATACAAACACGTCGGTCTATCGGTCGCCATCGCCGTCGAGGACGGCCTGGTCACTCCGGTGATCAAACAAGCCGAATCGAAATCGCTCCTCGCCATCTCCCGCGCCGTCAAGGACTTCGCCGTCCGCGCCAAGGACAGGAAGCTGAAGCCCGATGAATTCGACGGTGGCACTATCACCGTTTCAAATCTCGGCGCCTGGGGCATCGAATCCTTCGACGCCATTGTCAATCCGCCGCAAGCCGCCATTCTATCCGTCGGCGCCGCCCTCGAAAAACCCGTCGTCAGAAACGGCCAGATCGTTCCAGGCCTGCGCATGAATCTCGGACTGTCCTGCGACCACCGCGTCGTCGATGGCGCGGTCGCCGCCCAGTTCCTATCAGAAGTCAAAAAGCTGATCGAACAACCCGCGCTGATGCTTCTCTGAGCCTCCGAACCCGCTTCCGCAGACACGACTCGCAACCCAATCATTCGAAGCCTCCCAGCACACTGCAGGGAGGCTTCTTTCGTTGAGGACCATCCTTTCGCAGGCCTGCTTTGGACTAAAAACAAAGATCACTCCGGCCTTTCTCTTCTTGATGATTTCTTTATTTTTGAACCTATAAGATCTTCTTCTTCATAGTGTGAACAAGCCGGAAAATTCCTTGTTCCCCAGCTTCACCACGCGGGTTCCACGGCAGGAACAAGTTGGGCACTGCGCTGCACGACGTCGGAATGAACTGCGGATTTTTGAAACGTCGGCTGGTTCCGCCCACTCATTCCGATGTTATTCCCAGACTTTTCCCGGGTTCTTGAAAATAGCCGAGCTTGCGGGATTCAAGCGAACCGTCGCACCATCTCCACACGTGAAAAATTTGGTCATCACAGGTGCCAGCGGCGGTTTGGGAAAAGCGCTTGCAGTGGCTTTCGCAGACGTCGGCTGGGACGTCGGGACGCCAAGTCGCAGCGAGCTTGATGTCACTGACCCGAAAGCGATGCGCAGCTACTTTGAGTCACGCCCGATCGATCTTCTCGTGTGCGCCGCCGGGATCGTCCGGGATGCCCCGCTGGCCCTCATGCGGGAAAATCAGTGGGACGAGGTTTTCGCGGTAAATTATCAAGGCGCGGCCAATTGCGCGGCTGCGGTTCTACCCGGAATGATCCGGCGGGGCCATGGTCACATTGTCTTTATTTCGAGCTATTCCGCGCTTCACCCGGCCACCGGACAGGCAGCTTATGCGGCGTCGAAAGCGGCGTTGCTCGGGTTGGCCTCCGATCTCGCCGCCAGGCACGGTGCGTCGAATATCCGGATCAACTCCGTTCTACCCGGATTCATGGAAACGCGAATGACGCAAGCCGTGTCCGGACCGCGCAAAACTCAAATTCTGGCAGATCACACCTTGGGTCGCTTCAACACGCCGGACGCGGTTGCGAAATTCATCCGTCATCTTCACGAGGACCTTCCCCACACCTCCGGCCAGGTCTTTCAATTGGACAGCCGGATTTCCTGATTGGAATAAAACTCAAAGGGTTGGACAAATCTTGCCCAGCGTCTTGAATCTCCGCACTCGTTGATCCATGGAAATCCATGATCGCGTAAATCCTCAAATGCGAACCCCTGATCATCCGATGAAAATCACCAAGAATAAATTCGCCAACGAAGAAGTCGTCCTCGATTTCCACGAATACGAAGGCTGCGAGTTCACCAACTGCCGCTTCGTCGTCCTCGGCTACGGCCCCTTCGCGCTCAACCAGTGCGAGGTGACCAACTGCGAGTTCACCTTCGCCGGTCCTGCCGCCAGCACGATCCAGACAATGTCCACCATCTATCACAACATCGGCGAGCAGGGCAAACAACTCATCGAAGGCACCTTCGATCAGATCCGCAACGCCGACGCTAACAAGCCGGGCTAAATTCGGTCCTTTTGAAAAATACGCCCGACGTGGATGGTATCCACTTGGCTAAGAAAACTTTATCCAATCCCATCCCACCGTGCGTCACCTGATTCTTTTTTTCCTGCTCATCTGCCCACTTCACGCGGCGCAGCCTCTTGAAATCGGTTTCAGCCGGCTGCCTTCCGGTGGCGAGGAGATCAACTCGGCCAAGGAATTCGGCGCCTCGGACGCCTCACTGGCCTCCAACTGGGAAAGCCGGGCGCAACCGGTCGGAAACGGCCGGATCGGAGCAATGGTCTTCGGCAGTCCACTGCGGGAACGCATCCAGTTTAACGACAGCAGCCTGTGGACCGGCGGCGCCAACCCGTCCGGGGGTTACGACGTCAAGGAATTCGGATGCTATCAGAATTTCGGCGATTTGTATCTTGAAATGGAGACCGGGCCCCGGCCGGTAGGATCCACTCCCGAGGGGTTTTCCAGAACGCTGAATCTCGCGGACGCCGTCCAACGCACCGTCTGGAAACAGGCGGGAACCACCTTCACCCGTGAGGTTTTCGCCAGCCATCCGGACCAGGTCATCATCGTCCGCATCACCGCCGACCAACCGGGAAAAGTCGCCGGAAAACTGAAACTCACCGGAGCCCATGGCGAGGCCAGCACGACTCTCGGCACTTCCACCGCCTTTTCCGGCAGGCTTCCTAACGACCTTCGTTACGCCGCGCGTGTGGACGTGTCCTGTGACGGCGGCAAGGTGACAACTTCCGGCGATGAGGTTTCTTGGTCGGGGAATTCCGCGACACTCGTGCTCGCCGCCGCCACCGATTACGCGCTTGATCCCGTGAAAAAGTTCCGTTCGGGCGTCAATCCTGTCGAGACCGTCGGCAAACAGGTCGCCGCCGTCACGGACAAAAATTATGAAACCCTCAAGGCGGCGCATATCGCGGATTTCCAATCGCTGATGGGCCGCGTCGATCTCGATCTGGGACCGCCACCTGTTGGAAAATCCATCGAAGACCGCTTGAACGCCTACAAGGACGGCGCCGCCGATCCGCATCTGGAGGCGCTGATGTTCCAATATGGCCGCTATCTGCTGATCTCAAGCTCCCGCGGATTCCTGCCAGCCAACCTGCAGGGTCTCTGGAACGACTGCAACAAGCCCGCGTGGTATTCCGACTACCACACGAACATCAACCTCCAGATGAACTACTGGCTCGCCGAGCCAGCCAACCTAGCCGAGTGCGTGCGGCCGCTCATCGATTGGACGGTGGCGATGATCCCAGGCAGCCGCACGGCCACCTTGAAGGAGTTCGGCGAGAAAACCCCCGGCTGGACGATGCGCACGTCCGTGAATATTTTCGGCGGAAACGGCTGGAAGTGGAACCTTCCCTCCTCCGCGTGGCTCGCCCAGCACTTTTGGGATCACTACGCGTTCACCGGCGACAAGATTTATCTAGCGGAAACCGCATGGCCTGTCCTGCGTGACGTTTCAGAATTCTGGCTCGATCACCTCGTCGAAAAAGACGGCAAGCTCATCGTGCCGCAAGGTTGGTCACCCGAGCACGGTCCGCGCGAAGACGGCGCGGCGCATGACCAGCAAATCGTCTGGGACCTTTTCACCAACCTGCTCGATGCGTCCAAAGCGCTCGGCAAAAAGGATGCGCTCGTCGAAAAAACCGATGCCGCCCGCGAGAAACTGCTAGGCCCGAAGATCGGTTCATGGGGACAAATCATGGAGTGGACCACCGAGCGCCCGGAGCTTGAAAAATCCGGCCACCGCCACACCTCCCACTTGTTCGCCGTGCATCCCGGCCGTCAGATCAGCCTGACTGGCACGCCCGATCTAGCGAAAGCCGCAGCCGTCTCCCTGGAGGCTCGTGGCACCTCCGGCGACTCCCGCCGTTCTTGGACCTGGGCATGGCGGACCGCCTTGTGGGCGCGCCTCGGCGAGGGCGGGAAGGCCGCGGACATGATCCGCGGCCTGCTCACCTTCAACACGCTGCCCAACCTGTTCACCTCGCACCCGCCGTTCCAGATCGATGGCAACCTCGGCATCACCGCCGGCATTTGCGAGACCTTGCTGCAGTCGCACGCGGACGAGATCTCGCTTCTCCCCGCAGTCCCTCCCGGATGGAAAACCGGCAGCGTGAGCGGTCTCAAGGCGCGTGGAAATTTCGGCGTCGATATGCGGTGGAAGGACGGCAAGCTCACCGCCGCCACCATCCGTTCGAAATTGGGGAATCCCGTGGTCCTCCGCATCCATGGCAATCCGGCGTCCATCACGATCCAGGAAAAATCCGGTGGCAGCACCCTGCTCACCGCGCAGGACGGCGTCTTTCGTTTCCCCACCCGCGCCAAGACGGAGTATCAGATTACAGCAGGGTGATTGTTTTGTTGGAAATTTTTTGAATTCTTCCAACGACGGAGTGCTTGCGCCCCGACCGGCAGCCCGGCACGTTATTGGGGTGATTCGGAAATTCCTCAGCTTGTTTGCGGCATCCGCCGGGCTTGTGTCCGCGAGTTCCGCACAGGTGGAGACTCCTCCCGCCGCGGCGGCCCCCGCGAAAGTGGTCGTGATCCCGCTCCGCGAACAAATCGCAAAACCCGAACTCTACATTCTCCGCCGCGCACTGAAAGAGGCCATCGAGCAACAGGTGGACACCGTCGTCCTCGACATGGAGACCCCGGGCGGCTCCCTGGATGTCACCTTCGAGATGCTCAAGGCGCTTGGGAAATTTCCGGGAAAGACGGTCACCTATATCAACCGCGAGGCCATCTCCGCCGGCGCGCTCATCTCCGCCAGCACCGATGAAATCTATTTCGCGCCCGACGGGATCATCGGCGCGGCCGCTCCCGTGCTCGCCACCGGCCAGGACATCGAAGGCGCCATGCACGGGAAAATCGTCAGCTATCTCAAGGCCAAAGTCCGCTCCATTTCCGAGGGCAAGGGTTACCGCGGCGAGGTGATCTCAGCGATGATCGACATCGATTCCGAGTTCAAGATCGGGGATGAGGTGATCAAACAAAAAGGCGAACTGCTTTCCCTAACCGCGCAGGAGGCCGTGAAGACTTACGGGGATCCGCCGCAACCGCTGCTTGGCGCGGGAATCGCGGACAACCTCGGAGCCTTGTTAGACCGTCTTCATGGCGCGGGAAATTATTCCGTGCAAAGACTCGAAGTCACCTGGTCCGAAAAACTCGCGCAATACCTCACCCGGATCACGCCCTTCCTGCTCGGGCTCGGATTGCTGTGTCTGTTCATCGAGTTCAAAACCCCCGGATTCGGAGTGTTCGGAATTTCCGGGATCAGCCTGCTCGGGTTGGTCTTCTTCGGGCAATTCGTGGCGGGCCTCTCGGGCCACGAGCCAATCCTGTTCTTCCTGCTAGGGTTGACCCTGGTGGCCGTCGAGCTGTTCCTTTTTCCCGGCGTGATGCTGCTCGCGGTGGCCGGGGGAGCGCTGATGTTAGGCTCACTGGTCTGGGCGATGGCAGATCTCTGGCCCAGCGAGCCGATCCCGATTTCCGGCGACGTGTTCGTGATGCCCTTGGTGAACGTGCTGGCCGGGGTGGTCCTGGCGGTGTTGCTGTTCATCGCGCTGTTGAAGTATCTTCCTAACGGCGGGCTGTGGGATCACATGGTGCTCAACGCCGTTGTCGCGGGTGAGCCGCTTGCGGCGCGTGCCTTGACCGGTCGCGGACTTGGAGAACTCGCTGCCGCGAGCCTCGTCGCCAGAACCGGCATCGCCGCCACCGCGCTTTTCCCTAGCGGGCAGGTGGAAATCAATGGCAGGCGCTACGAGGCGCGGCTGGCGATGGGATTTGCCGAGGCGCGCACGCCGGTGATCGTCACCGGGCTTGCGGAGTTCGGACTGATCGTGGAGGTTTTGTCATGACGCTGATCATTCTGCTATTTGCCATCGGGATCCTGCTCATCGCGGTCGAGGTGATCGTGCCCGGCGGGATTCTCGGCTCGATCGGCGCGCTGATGATGTTCGGCGGCTGCGTCATGGCTTTCCTGGAATACGGAACCACCGGCGGAATCGTCGCGGTCATCGCCGCCTTCGTGATCGGCGGCTTGGCGGTCGTCTTGGAATTCCGGATCCTGCCGAGAACCAAGTTAGGCAAACGCGCCTTTCTCACTCACGAAATCACCTCCGTGAGCGCGGCCTTCGGCAAGGAGGCCCTAGACCTGGTAGGCAAGTCCGCCGAGGCGCTCACCATGCTCTCGCCCAGCGGTTACGTTCGCGTCGATGGCCACCGCTATGAAGCTTTCTGCCAGTCCGGCCAGGTCCCCGCAGGTTCCGCGCTCGAAATCATCGGCGCGGATAATTTCCGTCTCATCGTCGCTCTCACCAAAAACTAACTAAACACCACCACCATGTTTCCCACCATCATCCTCGTCGTCATCGCCATCGCAGGCCTGCTGCTTTTCGGCATCATCCTCTCCTTCTTCAGCGTGTGGCTCCGCGCCTGGCTCGCCGGCGCCTATGTCGGATTCATCGAACTCGTCGCCATGCGCCTCCGCCAGGTGCCCTACGGCATGGTGGTTGATGCGCGGATCACCGCGAAGAAGGCCGGCATCGAGATTCCTATCAACGACATCGAGGCCCACTTCCTCGCCGGCGGAAATGTCATCCCGTCCATCCAGGCGCTCATCGCCGCGCAGAAAGCCGGCATCGCCCTGGATTGGAACCGCACCTGCGCGATCGATCTCGCCACCAAGGGCTCCGGAAAAAGTGTCGTTGAAGCCGTCCGCACTTCGGTCGATCCGAAAGTTATCGACTGCCCGAACCCAGCGTCCGGCCGCACCACCATCGACGGCGTCGCCAAGGACGGCATCCAGGTGAAAGTCCGCGCCCGCGTCACCGTCCGCACCAATCTCGACCGCTTCGTCGGCGGCGCGAAGGAGGAAACCATCATCGCCCGCGTCGGCGAGGGCATCGTCACCACCATCGGCATGGCCGAAAGTTACAAGACGGTTCTGGAATCGCCCGACAGTATTTCAAAAACCGTGCTCCACCGCGGCCTCGATGTGGGAACCGCCTTTGAAATCCTCTCCATCGACATCGCCGACGTGGATGTCGGTGAAAACGTCGGTGCCCAGCTCCAGGAAGCCCAAGCCGAGGCGAATAAGAACATGGCCCAAGCCCAAGCCGAAATCCGCCGCGCCGCCGCCGTTGCTCTCGAACAGGAAATGATCGCCCGCGTCGCGGAAATGAAAGCCAAGGTCGTCGAGGCCGAAGCCCAAGTGCCGCTCGCTATCGCCGAAGCCTTCCGCAGCGGCCGTCTCGGCGTGATGGATTATTACAAGATGGAAAACGTCAAAGCCGACACCCAGATGCGCACCAACATCTCGAAGCCCGAAGGCACCTGATGAAAGTGGCTGGAGCGTCTCGCTCCAGACCGTTGCAGGAGGCGTCCCCGCCTCCTGAACCACCTAACTTAAAAAGTCATGAACTGGATTTTCGACAATTTTCAAATCGTCATCCTCATCGCGCTCGGCCTCGGTTCGGTGGTGAAAAACCTGCTGGAGTCGAAGGCCAAGCAGAAGCGAGAGCAGGAGGAAGAATACGATCCCGGAGAGGTTTTCGCGCCGTACGAGGATTATCGCGAACCGGCGATGCCTTCCGTTCCGCCGCCGCTCACCCGGCAGGTTGTTCCCCACTCCCAGCGGGAAAGCGGCTACGACGAGGCGGTCGCCATCGAGACGGCCAAAGCCCTCAAACACCAGCAAGACCTCGCCGAGCGCCTGCGCCAGATTCGCGACACCAAAGCCACCACCACCGGCGGTGCGGCAGCCACCCGCGCCCGCGTCGCCAATAAAGGCGCGGCGAAGTCCGCCGTGCAGGTTCCCGCAGGCATCCGCGCGCGCCTCCGCGATCCGCTAGAAGTCCGCCGCGCCTTCGTCATGCGGGAAATCCTCGATCCTCCGCTCAGCCTCCGTTCACCTGGAACCTGACCGACTGAGGTGCGTAGAGAAAAGGATAAGGAAAATCTGGGAGATTTGCGCGCCGGACGGTTTCACCGAGAGGTGGGAAATGCCGTGGATTTGAAAATACCGTGGCGATCGTTCTCAGCAGGTCGTCGAAAAACCGATCCGCGAGTTGAGACTTCGCCGAGTCATTCGCCGAGTGCGCCAGGAAGTGGTGACCGAGGACAGCTCCGACGAACCATTCAACGCTTGGGACCTTGCGCCGGGTGAGAGCTGCTGGAGTTCTCTGCCGAGTGACTTTTTCTGACCGTTCTATCTTGCCTGCGGCATTGAGAGTTACCAACGCCTACAACTCATGAAGAAGCCGCACGAGCGTAAGCCTCTATCATTGAAAACGGAGTGTAGGAGGGCTTGTAGCCCGGCGTGGCGAATGGCGCACACTATGGGACACACTGTCCCGCCTCAATATCCATAACTCGTTTATTTGAAGATGGTGCGCGATACTGGGTTCGAACCAGTGACCCCCTCCGTGTCAGGGAGGTGCTCTACCACTGAGCTAACCGCGCTAAGGAAATGCCCGCTAAGGGCGGGGGAAGCTAGGATGGACGTGGGATGGGATGCAACCCATTTTTTCTGCTAAAAAAGAAGCGGGAGATCCGAAGATCTCCCGCCTTTGATAAACTCTTGATCGAGATCAGCAGGTGGTCTGCTCTAGAGCTTGACCCCTGCTTCGCTCATCAAGGTTTTAATTATTTCTTCTTTGCAGCTTTCTTGGCAGCCTTTTTCACTACCTTCTTGGCAGCTTTCTTGGCTGGAGCGGCCTTCTTGGCCGGAGCAGCCTTTTTGACTGCTTTCTTAGCGACTTTCTTCGCTGGCGCTGCTTTCTTGGCAGGAGCTGCTTTCCTAGCAACTACTTTCTTAGCAGGTGCCTTCTTAGCAGCTTTCTTGGCGCTTTTGGCGACCTTCTTGGTTGCTTTCTTTGCTG
>CAMDLP010000002.1 GCA_945901795.1 Akkermansia muciniphila
CGCAAGGCGCAAAGGGCGCGGAGGGGCGCGAAGTTTTTTGGATGAAGCGAAATGCCAATTGACGTAAGTATCTTTTTTGATACGGTGTCCCTATGGCCAAGCCAGCTCCTCGTCCACTGCGCGTCATTTTCTTCCGCACTGGGACGGGAAACGAACCGGTGCGGGAATGGCTGCTCAAGCTGACAACTGATGACAGGAAATCCATTGGAGCCGATATTCTCGCCGTCCAGTGGGTTTGGCCGGTGGGCAAGCTGAGTCGATTCATTGGGCGGTGGCCTTTGGGAAGTGCGATCATCCCTCGGAGATCGGATCGCCCGGGTCTTTTTCATCATCGTGAACGAGGAAATCATCCTTTTGCATGGCATCGTCAAAAAGTCCCGGACCGCGCCAAAACAGGAACTCGATCTCGCCCGCAAACGCCAATCGCTCTATCTCAAATCCACTCAATAAACCGATGAAAACAAAAGCATCTCAAAACGCCCACCGTGGCAGCGACTTCCGCGATTTCCTCGCCGGGGAAGGCATTCTTCCCGAAGTGGAAGTGCTGGCCCTCAAGCGCGTGGTTTCCCTCCAACTCCAGCAGATTCTTGAGCAAGAGCACGTCACCAAGACCGAACTGGCCTCGCGCATGAAAACCAGCCGGGCATCGCTGGACCGGATGCTCGATCCCTCAAACCCCTCGCTCACCGTGGCCAGCCTCGGAAAAGCCGCCGCCGCTCTTGGCCGGAAAGTGGAACTGCGCTTCGTGCCTGCTTGATGTTAATCCGTGAGCTACCACCCCATTCACGACTCATTCACCGGCTTGACACATCCTGCAAATGGATCTATTGACTTCTCCGTATGAAGAAGTCTCCTCCGGAACCCAAAGCCAAAGACCTTCTTATCCCAAAGGGGCCTCAACTGAATCCCATAAAAAGCAAAGAATCCTTCGAAAAGATCCGCGCGGAGTTCGGAAAACTCAGCGAAAACGTCGTCCAATCCTGCATCCACGGCCCGTCCGGAAAGACTTCCGATTCGCTGCCCACCGCCTCCATGCTCATCGACTCCCTCAAAGCGGGATTGCCCATGACAGAGCTGGCGTATCTCCGCGCCAGCCTCGACCTGCCCATGGATCAGCTCGCGCCCATGCTTGGTATTTCGAAGGCCACGCTTCACCGCCGCAAGACCGCTGGGAGACTGGATCCCGCCGAGTCCGACCGCGTCCTGCGCTTCGCCCGCCTGATGGGCAGGGCGGTCGAAGTTCTGGAAACCGAGCAGAACGCCCGTTCCTGGCTGACTTCGCCCCAGTATGGACTGGGTGGCGCCGTGCCTTTGGACTACGCGGGAACCGAAGTGGGAGCCCGTGAGGTCGAGGATCTTCTCGGACGCATCGCCTACGGAGTCTATTCCTGATGAGACAAGCCTTTCGAATCGTCCGGGAAGCCCATGCGGCCACCGCCTTCACCGGCGCAGGCGCGGCTCTCCACGGTGGCCGATGGAATTCTCCCGGTGCCCGGGTGGTTTACACCAGCGCCTCCGCCTCCCTCGCCGCTCTCGAAACGCTGGTGCATTTGAATCCGGCCATGCGCTTCAGGTATGTCATCTTCTCCATCGAATTCGACGAGCGTCTCGTCGAAAAAATCACGCCCGCCAGCCTCCCTGCCGGTTGGCGGGACGAACCACCGCCACCCGCCACCAAACGCCTCGGCGATGTCTGGGTCAAACAAGCCCGCTCGGCGGTTCTCGAACTCCCCAGCGTCATCATCCCGGGCGAGTCCAACTTCCTGCTCAACACCACCCACCCGGATTTCAAATCCATCACCATCGGCAAGGCGGAGCCTTTCTCATTCGATTCCCGGCTGCTGCCGTGATTCTGAACGAAAAATGCTGAAATGCGAAACCCGACCCCTTTCAGTCGATTTGGAGGTTCATCCACAGGCCGGGGGTGATGCCGAAGAAGACGCTCAGACGAAGGTCGTATTGACTCGGGCGTCTACCGCGCCCTCGCTCCTGCGGAGCACGTCGCGTTCGCTCCTGTCCAAAACGGCTACAAGCCTTCGCCGTTTTTCGGGGGTGCAGCGGCGTTTGCCCTGCTTCATCTGGGTGTTTGTCTCACTCATAAACATCTCTGCGATGTCCGACAGCCACCACCAGCACCAGTAGCTCCCTATCCCTGATCTGACAAAGGATGCGGTAATCGCCGACTCGGTAACGCCACAATCCAGCCAAGTCCGCCTTAAGGCCTTTGCCAAAACGTCGAGGATCGCCCTCACCTGAAATCCTTCCGTCGAGGTAGGAAATAATGTCGCGTTGAGCCTGAGTGCCGAGCTTGCGCAATTCCTTGAATGCCCGTTCATCAAAATTATAGGCCCAGTTCATGCTTCACTTCCTCGGCTGAGTAGATTTTCGCCGGACTTTCCAAACGCCGGGAAGCCAAATAGGTGTCCTCCAGGTCTTCCAAGTGCTCGAGAATTGCTTCGCGGGCATAAAATGTCTTTGTCCGTCCGGTTTTCTTGGCCAGACGTTCGAGTCGGCTCTCAATATCGGGATGTAGTCTGATGGCAAGCATGTGATCATGCTGACTTTGTCATACGTGTACAGCAAGGGGAAAATTGGGAAAATCTGCGTGGTTGATGCCCACTCCGTGGCGGAGGATTTTCGAGAGTTCGCGGCCGTAGGGGGAGCGGAAATCGGCGTCGTCGAAGGCGCGGGCGGTGTCGGCGCAGGCGTTCTGGGTGAAGTGGACGAGATAGACGGGCGAGCGGCCTTGTTCGTTGAGTTCGGCGACTTTTTCCTGGAGCTGGGTGGTGGAGTATTCGAATTCGAGCGGGACCGGGCGTTGGTCGGACCGGACGAGGGTGGTGGGCGAGGGCGACAAGGGATTTCCCGGAGCCGGTCGGAGTGTTGAGGATGACGTTGTTGCTGGCGAAAAGTTCGAGGATGGCTTCTTCCTGGTGGTCGTAGGGCTCGGTGCCGGTGGCGGTGAGGTAGTCGAGGAAGGCGTTGAGGATGTCGTCCGGCGTGGGGTTTTCGGGGAGGTTCTTGCGGCTGAGCAGGGCGGACATCTGGCGAACATTGAACATCGAACGTGAAACATTGAACATTGAAATAAGAGATGCCGTCCCCTCTTCACTTCAACGTTCGATCTTGGGCGTTCGATGTTCGATGTTCATCGAGAGTTTACCGCAAAGGCGCAAAGGGCGCGGAGGGGGGCAAAGTTTTTGAACGGATTAAAATATTGGGTTGGGAAGTTCTTCAAGTCCTGCTCGCATCTGCGACTGAAATGCGCCATATTTCCGCTATGAGCATGCTGACCCTTACGCCAACTGCCGCCCGTGGCAATCTCTCCGAGTTGCTGCGCCGCGCGCTAAAGGGCGACGACATAGGGATCGTGGTGGACGGCAAGATCGTCGCTCTTCGCCCGGTCGCCGTGGAATCCATGGACTATGCGGCGCGTAAATACGGCGCGACGGCGGTGGAGCTGGATCAATTCGAGAATCGAACCCATGGCAAAATCGAAAAGGCCCGCAAAAAAGGCGCTCTCCACGACTTCACCGGAGACATCGAAGCCCTCCTTGAAGGCAAGGGTCACTGAGGAATTGCTGGAACAAATCCGCTCCAAGTCAAAGTCGGGACGACTGGAAATCGGCGATGCGATCAATCGGGTTCTTGGAAGCTGGGGACGCCCGCATGGGTATTCAGGCATCGGCATCCGCCGTCTCACCAAGACGATTTACGAGTGCCGGGTAGGTCTGGATGACAGGCTGGCATTCGTGTTCATCGCGACACCGGCAGAACTGGCTCCGCGCATGAAAACCAGCCGGGCCTCGCTGGATCGGATGCTCGATCCCTCAAACCCTTCGCTCACCGTGGCCAGCCTCGGAAAAGCCGCCGCCGCTCTCGGGCGGAAGGTGGAACTGCGCTTCGTTCCTGCTTAATGTTAATCCGTGAGCTACGACCCCTTTTACTCTATGGCTCCACTCCCGGCTGAGACAGCCGGGACACATTCCCAAAACCGTCTTTGACGGAATGACGATCTATCGGCAGTCTCCGAATCTCATGACCGCCCAGGAAGCCATCGTCGCTCTCAACATGCTGCCGAAAATCGGGCCGGTGCGGGTGCGGCGACTGCTCGAAAATTTCGGGAATCCGGCGTCCATCCTCGGCGCGGCCAAAGACCGGTTGATGCGGGTGGACGGTATCGGCGAGGAAACGGCGAAAATCCTCCACGGCTGGCAGGACCACGCCGATCCCGCCACCGAACTCCGCGAAGCCGCCGAGCGCGGGATTTCTGTCGTGACGCAGGATGACGAGGATTATCCGGCCCCGCTGCGGGAAGCCTACGATCCGCCGCTGCTGTTATATGTCTGGGGGAAACTGGAGCCGCGGGACAAGCACGCCATTAGCATCGTCGGCTCGCGGCGGGCGACACACTACGGCACGCAGGCGACGAAGAAACTCTCTTATCAGATCGCGCAGGCCGGCTTCACCATCATTTCCGGCCTCGCCCGCGGCATCGACACCGCCGCGCACGAAGCCGCTGTCGCTGCTAACGGCCGGACCATCGCGGTGCTCGGCTCCGGGCTGGCCAAACTTTTCCCACCGGAAAATCTCGCGCTGGCGGAAAAGATCGCCAGCGGCTTCGGCGCGGTGGTTTCCGAGTTTCCGCTGCACACCTCGCCGGACAAACAGACTTTCCCGATGCGCAACCGCATCGTCGCCGCGTGGGCGCGGGCGGTGCTGGTCGTCGAGTGTCCGGCGTGGTCGGGTTCTCTCATCACCGCGAATCTCGCGTCTGAATATGGCAAGCCGATCTTCGCGGTCCCCGGCCCGATCGACAAACCGACTTCCGCCGGTTGCAACCAACTCATCCGCGACGGCGCGACGCTGGTCGCCGACGCCAGCCATTTGTTAGACGATCTCGGGGAACTGCCATTCGCCCGCAAAGCCAGCTTGACGGAATCCGCGGCGGAGATTCCCGAGCTGCCGGAAGAGGAAGCCGCCGTCTTCGCCGCGGTGACCGTGGATGAATCGCCGGTGGATCTCATCATCGAGCGCAGCGGCCTGCCCGCGCACGTGGTGACGGCGAATTTGATGAAGTTAGAAATGCGGCGGCTGGTGCGGGCGTTCCCGGGATTCAGATATGCGCGCCGATGAGTGACGCACTTGAAAATGTGTTCCGACTGTCTCAGTCGGATTCTTCGCGCTCCCGGCTGAGACAGCCGGAACGCACTCAACCCATTCGGAACAATTTCTTGCCAGCGGCCCCGGATTTCCCAAGCCTTGCGCCTCTTTTTTTAGATCATGAACAAAGTCCTTATCATCGGAGCCGGCGGGGTCGGCAGCGTCGTCGCCCACAAATGCGCCATGGTTCCCGAGGTCTTCGGGGAAATCACCCTCGCCTCGCGGACGCTCTCGAAGTGCGACGCGATCGCCGCCGGGGTCAAAAAGCGCACCGACCGCGTGATCGCCACCGCCAAGGTGGACGCCGACAACGCCGAGGAAACCGCCGCGCTGATCCGCAAGACCGGCGCCAAGCTGCTCATCAACGTCGCCCTCCCCTACCAGGATCTCAATCTCATGGACGCCTGCCTGCTCGCCGGCTGCGATTACATGGACACCGCCAACTACGAGCCGCTTGATGTCGCGAAGTTCGAGTATTCATGGCAATGGGCGTATCAGAAAAAATTTGAAAAAGCCGGCCTTTCCGCCTTGCTCGGCTCCGGTTTCGACCCCGGCGTGACCAATGTTTACACCGCCTGGGCGCTCAAGCACCATTTCGACGAGATCCACACGCTCGACATCATCGACGTCAATGGAGGCAACCACGGCAAAGCTTTCGCCACCAATTTCAACCCGGAAATCAACATCCGCGAAGTCACCGCCGAATGCCGCCATTTCGAAAACGGCGGCTTTGTTGAGACCGCGCCGATGTCCAAGCACCAGCCGTTCACCTGCCCGGACGGCGTCGGGACTTACGAAATTTACCGGATGTATCACGAGGAACTCGAATCGTTGGTGAAGCACATTCCCACGATCCAGCGCGCCCAGTTCTGGATGTCGTTCTCGCCGAACTATTTGAAACATCTCGAAGTGCTCCAGAACGTCGGCATGACGCGGATCGATCCAGTCATGTATCAAGGCGTGGAAATCGTCCCGTTGCAGTTCCTGAAAGCGGTTTTGCCAAATCCAAGCGACCTCGGAAAAACGACAAAAGGCCGCACCTGCATCGGCAATGTCATCACCGGCCTCAAGGACGGCAAGGCGAAGGCGATCTACATTTACAACATCTGCGACCACGAGGCCTGCTTCGCGGAAGTCGGTTCGCAGGCGATTTCCTACACCACCGGCGTCCCGGCGATGATCGGGGCCAAGCAAATGCTCGCCGGCGACTGGCGGAAATCCGGCGTTTGGAACATCGAACAGCACGACCCGGACGCATTCATGGCGGACCTGAACGTCCACGGCCTGCCATGGCAATTCATCGAACTGACCCCGGAACAGGCCGCCGCGTTCCAGGTGGCCTAATTGATTTTGCAGGAACCCATCTAATTTCCCCTTGTCAGCCCAAGACTCCCGTCTCATTCTCGCCGCATGATCCAGCTTGAAAGCTTCAACCGGCTGGATTTTTCACCCCTTGGATTTCCAGTTGATGAGTTCGGACATGATCGATACCGCAGACCGGCTGATTAGCCATCTTGAGACCAGCAGGCAGGGTTCCGCCCAGCCGATTTGCGCGATCGATACCGAGGCGGACAGCCTGCATCGCTACCGGGAATCGCTGTGTTTGATCCAGTTCGCCGACCGCGGCCAGAGCGTCCTGATCGACCCGCTGGCGATCGAAGACCTTTCCGCCCTCGGTGAATATCTCTCCGAGGCGGTCGTCTGGATGCACGGCGCGGACTATGACATGACGATGTTCAAACGTCAGTTCGGCGAGCTTCCGGCAGTGGTTTATGACACCCAGATCGGCGCGAGATTGCTCGGCGTCCGGCGTTTCGGGCTGGGCGATCTGGTCAGCCATTATTTCGGAGTCGATCTTTCCAAATCCTCGCAAAAGGCCGATTGGGGCAAGCGCCCGCTGTCTCCCAAGATGATCGAATACGCGCTCAACGACGTGCATTACCTCCTCGACATGGGCGACATGATCGTCTCGGCCCTGAAGGAAAAAGGTCGCTACGGGTGGTTTGAGGAAAGCTGCATCGCCGCCCGCCAGAAGGTCCTGGATCGGGATGATTCCAAGGAAGAAAACTGGCGCGTCCAAGGCTCCGGCAAGCTCGAACCTTACGGCCTCGCCTGCTTGCGCGCGCTCTGGCAGTGGCGGGATGGCGAGGCGAAAGCCTGGGATCGCCCGTCATTCATGGTCGCGCCGAACCGCCAGCTCCTCGAATGGAGCATTGATCTGGGGGCGAGAAAGACCGTCGCAATCCCGAACCATTTCCGCCCCGAGCGGGTGAAGCGTTTCCGCACCGCACTCGCCGCGGTGGAGGAACTTTCGGAATCCGAATGGCCCGAGCGCCCGCCCGGCAAGCGCCGCAAGCGCGACCGCGATTTTGAAGCGAAGGTGGATGCCTTGATCGCCGCCCGCGAAAAAGCCGCCGCAAAGCTCGACATCGAAGGCTCGCTCATCGCGCCCCGCGCCGTTTTGGAAACGCTCGCCGCAGGAGACGCCCAGCCTGCGGAGGTGCTCCTCAACTGGCAGCGCGAGTGCCTCGGCATGGATCACTGAGCGGTTCCTGCTTGAGTTTTCCCCGCCGCCAAACACAGGATGCCAGCGTGTCGCCCGATTCGATTCCAGCTCCCGACTCCGGCGGGCCGCTCGTTTTCAACTGCTCGTCCTGCGGCATGAAACTCACGGTGGAACGCCGTCTCGCAGGCGTCAGCGGCCCATTCCCATCCTGCGGTGCCCAAATCAAGGCGGCGCGCAAACCAAGGCGCCGAGCGACACCGGCACCAAACGCGCCTCATCGAGCCGCCTACGAAGCCGGATCGCCGACGACTCGATCGTAGATCACCAGCACCTCGCGCGGAGGGAAACCGTGAAAACTTTGTGGATCATCACATTGTTTATTCTGACGTTTTGCGCCTGCCTCGCGGTGTCTTGGTTTATGAAGGACTGGGGAAGCCGATAGGCTGCTCACAAGTGGCTCACAAAGAGCGATTTACAGGCTTCAAAAAGCGGTGAAAAAAAGCGCCGGTTTCGCGAGAAGTTCCTTGTCTCCGGGGGTAGGATTTTAGACCCTTCGGCCCCACTATGTCCGAGTCTTCGAACGAGCCACAAAAAGCCGAAACCCAGGTAGCCGCAGCGCAGGTTTACGATGCCGCCCAAATCGACAAGCTGGAAGGCCTCGATGCCGTCCGCAAGCGCCCCGGAATGTATATCGGCGACCCCGATGAGCGCGGACTCCACCACTGCGTTTTCGAGGTCCTCGACAACTCCATCGACGAGCACCTCGCCGGTTATTGCAGCCGCATCAAGGTCGCCATCCACGTCGATGGCTCGGTTTCCATCTCCGACAACGGCCGCGGTATCCCGGTCGACATGCACTTGAAATTCGGCATGCCAGCCGTCGAACTCGTGCTCACCAATCTCCACGCCGGCGGCAAGTTCGGGCAGGGCGCCTACAAATACTCCGGCGGCCTCCACGGCGTCGGTGCCAAGTGCGTCAACGCCCTTTCCGACTGGTTCAAAGCGGAAATCATGCGGAACGGCAAAGTCCACCTGATCGGCTTCGAGCGCGGAAAAACCACCATCCCGCTGCACGTCATTGGCGAGGTCGATCCCGGCAAGACCGGCACCATGATCACCTTCTTCCCGGACGCCACCATCTTCGTCGATACCATCGAATTCAAATTCGACCGCCTCGCCACCCGCCTCCGCGAACTCGCCTTCCTCAACCCCGGCCTCACCATCGACCTCGAGGACGAGCGTCCCGAGTCCGCCAAGAAAGCCTCGTTTTTCTACCAGAAAGGCATCGAGGAATTCGTCGCCCAGCTCGGCGAAAACAAAACCCTCATCCACGACGAGCCGGTCATCCTCCACGGCAAGCGCGCCATCGACCTCGACTACGACGGCAAGAAAACCACCGACGACGTCTTCGCCGACGTGGTTTTCCAATACAACGATTCCTACAACGACCAGATCCTCTGCTTCGCCAATTCCATCCCTAACGGCGACGGCGGCACCCACCTCACCGGCTTCCGCACCGCCCTCACCCGAGGCATCAACCAATACGCCAAGGGCAACAAAATCCTCAAGGACAAGGACCCCGCCCTCACCGGCGACGACGTCCGCGAAGGCCTGATCGCGATCATCTCGGTGAAAATGCCGAACCCGCGCTTCAGCTCGCAGACCAAGGACAAGCTCGTCAACAGCGAGATCGAAGGCGTCATTTCCTCCATCGTTTACGAAGGCCTGATGCAGTTCTTCGATGAGAATCCCGGCCTCGCCAAGAAGATCATCGAAAAATCCGTCAACGCCGCCCGAGCCCGCGAAGCCGCTAGAAAAGCCCGCGAAACAGTCCGCAAGTCCGCCCTCTCCGGTGGTGGCTTGCCCGGCAAACTCGCCGACTGCTCCGAGCGCGATCCCGCCAAGTCCGAGCTCTACATTGTCGAAGGAGATTCCGCCGGTGGTTCCGCCAAACAAGGCCGCGACCGTCGCACTCAAGCCATCCTTCCCCTCCGCGGAAAACTCATCAACGTCGAGAAATCCCGCCTCCACCGCGCCCTCCAGAACAAGGAAATCCAGTCCATGATCACCGCCATCGGCGCGGGCATCGGCGACGGCGAACAGGAAGGTGCGTTCAACATCGAAAAAGTTCGTTATCACAAAATCGTCATCATGACCGATGCCGACGTGGACGGCTCGCACATCCGCACGCTGCTTCTAACTTTCTTCTGCCGCCACATGCCAGCCCTCGTGAAAAGCGGCTATCTCTACATCGCCCAGCCGCCGCTCTATCTGGTCAGCCGCAAGAAGCGCCAGGAATACGTCCAGGACAACGACCAGCTCAACCGCATCCTCATCGACCTCGGTGCCGGCGAAGTCGAGCTCCGCACCTTCGACCAGTCCCGCAGCTTCACCGCGGACGAGCTCAAGGTGATCCTCGAAAATCTCTCCTCGCTCTCGCGTTTCTCAACCACCATCGAAGGCAACGGCGGCAACTTCAAAGAATACCTCGCCGCCCGCATCAACGGCGTCCTGCCGGAATTCATGATCCGCATCCGCACCGGCAACGATGAGGCGCTCACCTACTTCTCCAAAGAAGCCGACCTCCGCGCCTTCGCCGCCCAAAACCGCGACCTCCGCCTGTTTGACGAAATTCTAACCGAGGAAGAAATCGCCGCCCACACCGGCCCGTCCCGCCGCGCGAACCTCTACGAACTCCACGAGTCGCACGCCATCGCCCGCATCTTCTCCCGCCTAACGGAATGCGGCATCGACACCAACGTCTTCTTTAACGACGACACCCCGATCTTCGAAATCATTGAAGGCGACGGCGACAAACAGAAGATCACCCCGGTCTTCGCCGTCCCAGAAATTCTCGGAAAAGTCCTCGAAATCGCCAGCCGCGGCGTCCAGATCAAACGCTTCAAGGGCCTCGGCGAAATGAACGCAAAGCAACTCTTCGAAACCACCATGGACCCGGAAGTCCGCCAGTTCCTCCGCGTCCGCCTCGACGAGGACAACGCCGTCGAAGCCGACAAGATGTTCGACGTCCTCATGGGCGACATCGTCGAGCCCCGCAAGCGGTTCATCGAAGACAACGCGCTGAATGTGCGCAACCTCGACGTCTAACCGTGGCGGCGGATTGTATCCGCCAAACCAACATCACCACCATGGATCCATCCGACATTCTCACTAAGGAAACGATTCTAGCCGCTCCGCATCGGCTGGACGAACTCCTGCGTGAAAATTGGATCATCGGAGAAATATGTATCTTCGGCGGAGCCGCCATGGTTCTCGCATTCGATGCCCGCGAATCCACCCGCGATGTCGATGCCGTCTTTGTCCCCAAGGACCACGTTCTCGATTGCGCTAGAATCGTCGCCTCCGAATTCGGAATTGATGACGACTGGATGAACAACGGGGTGAAAGGCTTCATCTCGGACAAGGCCGAAGTCACCCACGAAGGAATGCCTGTGTTCGACAATCTCCGTGTCATGCGCCCCACCACGGAGTATCTTCTCGCCATGAAATGCCTCGCGAGTCGCGTCGGTCCGAAAAGCGACCGGGCGGACGTGATCACCCTCCTGCACCTGTTGAAAATGTATGACTCGGCGGCGGTTTGTGATCTCGTCTGCCAGTATTATAGCGAGCGCCTCCTTGCCCCTAAAGTCCGCTTTTTTATCGAAGAAATCGTCGAGGAAATCCGCCCATGAACACTCTGGCCAAACGCAAGACCTTGGCGGACAGTCTCCGACTCGTGAAAGAACCCGACGACTTCCACTATGCCATCGCCAACTTCCTCGACCGTTTCAAAAACGACCCGACCCCAGAAATGGTCTCCGAAGAACCTCCGATTCTTCGTGGGATACTAAACGACAACGGCCTCGCAGACGCCTACGCCGCCGCCGCTGCCACCCATCTCTGCCAGCTACGCGGCATTGCGTTTCCATCCTGGGTGGACAAGGACTCGCGTAGGTTGAAGTCCCCATGGTTCGCCGCAAAAACCCATAATCTAAGAATGATCCTCCTCCAAGAAAGCCCCGCCGCATTCCGCGTCCGCAACCTCTTCGTCTCCGCCAACGCCCTTCATCGCGCCTGACCCATTTTCCCACCATGTCCGAAGCTAACATCAAGCCCATCAACGTCGCCGAAGAACTCTCCAAGTCCTTCTTGGAATACTCGATGTCGGTCATCATTTCCCGCGCCCTGCCCGATGTCCGGGACGGCCTCAAGCCCTCCCAGCGCCGCATCTTGTATGCCATGCGCCAGCTTGGAGTCGGCCCCGGAAAACCCCACGTCAAATGCGCCAAGATCGTCGGTGAGACGATGGGTAACTTCCACCCGCACGGCGACATGTCCATCTACTCCTCGCTCGTCAACATGGGCCAGCCGTGGTCGATGCGCGAAATGCTCATCGACGGACAAGGTAACTTCGGCTCGGTGGAAGGCGACTCCGCCGCGTCCATGCGTTACACCGAAGCGCGACTTCATCCGCTCGGCATCGCCATGATGGACGACCTCGACAAGGACACGGTCGATATGATTCCCAACTACGATGGATCGCAGTTAGAGCCATCCGTCCTGCCCTCCGCATTCCCTAACTTCCTCGTCAACGGCAGCACCGGCATCGCCGTCGGCATGGCCACCAACCTCGCCTCGCACAACCTCGGCGAAGTCGTCGATGGCATTTGCGCCCAGATCGACAATCCGGAAATCACCCTGCCGGAGTTGATGCATTACATTAAAGGCCCGGACTTCCCGGTCGGCTGTGAAATCCGCGGCATCCGCGGCATCGAGGAATACTTCCGCACCGGCCGCGGCTCCATGCGCCTCCGGGGCAAGATGGAGATCGAGGAAAACGCCAACGGCAAGGCGATGATCATCATCCGCGGCGTCCCCTATGGCGTGAACCGCGCGGTCCTCCAGGAACGCATCGCCGAACTCGTCAACGAGAAGATCCTCACCGGCATCTCCGGCATGCGCGACCTCTCCGCCGAGGACACCTGCATCGAAATCGAACTCAAACGCGACGCCCGCCCGGCAGTCGTCGTCGCCCAGCTCTTCAAGCTCACTTCCATGGAGACCTCGTTCTCCGTGAACATGCTGGCGATTCACAAGAACCGCCCGAAACAGCTTTCGCTCAAGGAAGCCATCGACGCCTACATCGAGCACCGCCGCGAAGTCGTCATCCGCCGCACCCGCTACCTGCTAGGAAAAGCCGAGGAACGCGCCGAGCTGCTCGAAGCCTTCCTCCTCGCGCTCGGCCACCTCGATGATTTCATCAAAATCATCCGGAATTCCAAAAACCGTGACGAAGCCCGCGAGCGCCTCGCCGCTTACAGCTTCCCGGTCGCCACCGCCGAGTCTCTCGGCATCATGATCCGTTCGCAGCCTTCCGTCTCCGGCGGCACCTACACCTTCAGCGAGCGCCAGGTCAACGCCATCCTCGAACTCCGCCTCTATCAACTCACCGGCATGGAGCAGGACAAGGTGAAGGGCGAATACGACGCCGTGCTCGCCGACATCAAGGACCTGTTGGACATCCTCGCCCGTGAGGAGCGCGTGCTCATCATCATCAAGGACGAGCTCCGCATGATCAAAGACAAGTTCGCCAGCCCACGGAAATGCACCATCGTCGCCGAAGTCGGCGAGGTCGCCATGGAGGACCTCATCGCAAATGACGCGATGATCGTCACCCTCTCCCACCGCGGCTACATCAAGCGCACCCTCTCCAGCGAATACCGCGTCCAGGGCCGTGGCGGAAAAGGCCTCAAGGGCATGGAAACCCGCGGCACCAAGAAGGACGAAGCCGCCGATTTCATCGAACACCTCTTCAGCGTCCAGGCGCACGACTATCTGTTATTCTTCACCAATACCGGCCGCATGTATGTCGAACGGGTGTATGAACTCCCCGAGGGCTCGCGCACCGCGATGGGCCGCAGCATCCAGAACGTGCTCAACCTCAAGCCCGAGGAAAAAATCGCCGCGCTGCTCCGCCTCGAGCGCACCGTGGACGACAACGGCAACGACATCACCTTCCGCGAAGAAGCCGGTTATGTATTCTTTGCCACCCGCAGCGGCAAGGTGAAGAAAACCGCCGTCAACGATTTCCGCAACTACCGCAAGGACGGCATCATCGCCATCAACCTTGAGGAGGACAACGAACTCATCGGCGTGCGTCTCACATCCGGCGGCGACGAAATCATCCTCGTCACCCACGAAGGCATGAGCCTCCGCTTCCACGAAGACGACACCCGCCCGCTCGGCCGCGGCACTGCTGGCGTCATGGGCATCCGCCCGAGCGAAGGCGACTTCGTCATCGGCCTCGCACTCGTCACCGAAGGCTCAACGCTGCTAGTCGCCTCTGAAAACGGCATCGGCAAGCGTACCACCTTCGAGGACTACCGCAAGCAATCGCGCGGCGGAAAAGGCATCATCACCATGAAGGTTACCGACAAAACCGGCCCCGTCGTCGGAGCTGTTACCGTCACCGAAGAGGACGAGCTCATGCTCATGACCTCCAGCGGCCAAAGCATCCGCATCCGCGCCGCCGAAGTCCGCGAAACCGGCCGAAACGCCCAAGGTGTGAAGCTCCTAACCCTCAAGGGCAACGAAAAGCTCCAGGACATCTCCCGCGTCATCCCCGATGGCGAGGACGCAGACGGAGCGTCGGCTTCAGCCGGAGCGGATGAAGCTGAGTCTTCCGATGAACCATCAAGCGATGAACAGGCCGGCTAAAGCCCAATGCCTGTTGAATCCCTAATGGCATTGGACTGAAATCAGCGCCCTATCCTCCAGCCAGCCGCCCGGTTAGGAAATCGCGCGCGCCGAGCGACGCGCCTGCTTCGGTGCCGCGACCCGGCTCTTCGGCAGGAACGGGACAATCAGCGAGGCCTCGAAATCGAAGACCTCGGAGAAATCCTCCTTCTTGTCCGACTCCTGTTTTCCGAAAACCTGCTCCTCGATAAGGTTGAAAACCATGTCGCCGAGGTCCTGGCATTTGCGGATGCTCCACTCGGTCATGAGCGTGGATGCCATCGGCCCGAACTGCTCCAGCGCGTAATCCCGGCATCCCGCAAGCAACTCCGGCCCGCTGACGTGGCGCGCCTGGCCGCCGTTAGATTCGGCGATCCGCTTGAGCGTGAAATCCAAGGCGTCCTTGAGAAAAAAGTAAGCGTGCGGATCAAATCTTTTGTCGCGTTTCAGGATCGAAACGACCGATTGCTCGAATTGCATGGCTTGCATGTGCGAGAACATGCAAAAACCGGGCTCTTGTGTCAAAGCGCTTTAAAAAATCGCCCCGATTGCCGGATTGCCGGCCGGCGGCGGATCATCCAAGCTCCCGCCATGTGGATCACCGCGCGCGAATTTGAGGACATCCGATACGAAACCACGGATGAGGGAAGTATTGCCAAAATCACCATCAACCGGCCCGAGGTGCGCAACGCCTTCCGCCCTCAAACCGTGAAGGAAATGCTCGTCGCCTTCGACCTCGCCCACGAGGACCCGAAAGTCGGCGCCATCATCCTCACCGGTGCCGGCGACCTCGCGTTCTGCTCCGGCGGCGACCAGAAAGTCCGCGGCCACGCCGGCTACATCGGCGAGGACGGCGTCCCGCGCCTCAACGTGCTCGACCTTCAGAAAAAAATCCGCTCCCTGCCCAAGCCCGTCGTCGCCATGGTCGCCGGCTACGCGATCGGCGGCGGCCACGTCCTGCACATCGTCTGCGACCTCACCATCGCCGCCGACAACGCCCGCTTCGGCCAGACCGGCCCCAAGGTCGGCTCCTTTGACGGTGGCCTCGGCTCCAGCTACCTCGCCCGCATCGTCGGCCAGAAAAAAGCCCGCGAGATCTGGTATCTCTGCCGCCAATACGACGCCCAGCAGGCGCTCGACATGGGGTTGGTGAACACCGTCGTCCCGCTCGCCGACCTTGAAAAGGAAACCCTCCAGTGGTGCCGCGAAATGCTCGCGCACTCGCCGCTCGCCCTGCGTTGTTTGAAGTCCGCCCTCAACGCCGACTGCGACGGCCAGATGGGCCTGCTCGACCTAGCGGGAAACGCCACCCTCCTCTACTACATGAGCGAGGAAGGCCGCGAAGGGAAACAAGCCTTCCTCGAAAAACGTCCACCGGATTTCACGAAATTCCCGCGCGTGCCGTGATTCGAGCACTCAGGCGCGCGGGCTGCCACAAATCCAGCAGTGCTTGGTTAGCCTCCGCTTTGCTTGAGATTGAAACCTTGATTTTGGCCACTTGTTCTGCCTCGAGACAAAGCCGCATGGCATCCGGGGCAGTGGACATCGGCCGAGCCGTTGATATCCGCACAGAACATTGTTCCGCAATTTCCGCACTGCGCGCCGCCTGGATTACCACACCACGGGCAGCTGGGCGCTCCATTGAGCATGTCACTTGGAATATCGGGAAGCTTTCCTTCGCTGGCGGCGTGCGCTTCGTCCTCACTCAATCGGTGCGACATTGACGGCTGGTAGCAACCGGCAAGCGAGTCGAAGCGGTAGCGCATTAGGTAGGGAGAACTCTTGACGGAGCAGCGGACGCGAAGGAATACCTGACGTGGCGGACCGTCCTCCAATGATTCGGCCGGAGTTTCGACTTTTTCGATATTGTCGGGCAGTTTCTGGAGATTGATCGAGCCGTCGCCGGCCTCACCCACGCCTTGGCTGGCGCTGGAAACCGAAGCGGTGAGCCAGACGAAAAGTTTGCCGAAGGACTCCGGTCCCATGTCATCCATACGCAGTACGACATCGGTGATGTTTTGGAGGACGGAGTAGTCCACATCAATTCCGCAACCGACGGCATAGATGTTCGCCGGACGAGGAAGAACCGCAGCACCAATTCGATTGAGCGGTGCCCGCCAGTTGTCGCTCGGCTGGCCGTCGGTGAGAAGTAGGACGAGCGGGCGGTAATCGCCTTTTGTGTCGTATGTTGTTTTTCGCACCTCGAATTGAATTTGATCCGCCAGCAGTGACAGCGCAGCCCCCAGTGAAGTGCCAGGCCTTAAAGTCAGTTGTGGCTCTTGAAAATCGATCAGCGGAGTGAGAGGGCATTCCAAGCGTGCCGTTGCATCGTAGGTGATGACGCTCAGGCAAACGCTTTCCAATGCGTGCGGATCGCGGCGCAAGCTGCCAAGCATGGTGTGCAGTCCGGCTCGAACGGCTTCGATACCCTGCCCGATCATGGATTCGGAACAATCAATCAAAAGATAGACGGGGAGGCGACGATTCATATGATATCCATTTATTTGAAGAGAAAAACGGCGACTGTTCCGATAGCTGGCGAACATACCGCAAAGATGACGATCAGGCAGCCGAAGCTGGCGCGGTTGTAAATCCTGTTATAGACAGCGCGCTTTAGGTTGGTGAGGAAACCCCAGCCTCCGGGCACTTTTAACCCCATGGAATGCCTCACATAGCGCTTCAACGAAGTGCGTGCGGCAATCCGTTTCGCGAGAGATGGTATCCGGAATCCAAATTTCATGGGGATGAGACTATTTGCCTTTCACCATCTGCACTTGCACGAGGCGACCATTGTCCTCAGGGCTGAGGAGGAGCTGGAGGCCGTCCACAAGCTCGACTTTCGATCCAGATGGAATGTCCGTCTTGTTGGTGACATCCTTGAGACCGGTGAGAGCCTGGTTAACGAACCACCACCGGCCGTTGTGTAGAACGAAGTAGCCGACGGGCTTTTTCTGATCTAGGGTGAGCTTTTCGTTCGGGGCAATGTGGCGGTTCACGTGCCACGGGTAGAGGTATTGGTCAGTATAGACCATCAAGCGATGATTATCCGGACGGAAGGGGTCGCTCTGGCGGCGCCGCGAATAGAGATTGAGGACGGGAAGCAAGCCCTTATATGGCGTTCCACAGAAGGGACAAGCGGGTTTGGTGCTGTTATCAAAAACATACCATTGTTGTGCACATTTCGTATTGGCACAGGGCTGGATAAGATCGACGGTCTTCACCAGAGCCGTCTCCCAATCGTTGGCACTGGGGCGTAAATGGGGCTGATGGAGACCGTCGATAAATGCCTTTTGAAAAAGCTCGTGAAGATATGGCCCGCAAGCGGATGCGGGGATTTTCGCTGGATCAGCAAAAGGCAGATCGGAAGGGCGAAAGTCCGCTGTTCTGGGACGGTTTGTATTATCGGTGGGATGCTCGATGAAGAGCGCACTCTCCCCCATGTGAAGTTCCTCGTCCCGGGTCGGATCGGGGTCGTGAATTTTCCCGCCGCGCAATGGATGGCGGTACAAGAGATACATGTAGATCAATACCGCCAATGCGTGCCGATCAGTTTCGATGCACGGCAGGGACTTCTTGGCATCGGTGATGGCCAAGGGCATTGTCCGCAGGACTTCTGGCGCGATAAAATCCGGCGTGCCTACAACATCGGGAGGGAATCGCTGAGGAACAACAAGACCATCGATATCAATAACGGAAGCACAGCCGCTCAACGGGTCGATGAGAACATTGCGGTAGGAGAGGTCGGAGTGTGCAAGTCCAGCCGCGTGCAGACGCTTTACCGCGCGAGAGATCTTGATGCAGAGGCCGATGTAATTGCGCCAATTTCCGCGTTCGCGTTGATCAAGAAATTTGACTTGGTGATGTGCCGTCGCAAACCACCTCCCTTCCTTGTCACGGCCCTTGATGCCGAGCATATCGTTGTTCTGGGAGCCGAATTGGAAGAAAAACTCCTTGCGATAGCAGGGAGCTATCAAGGCGGTTTGCCCTGTTGAAGGCACTGTCACGATGTCCGTGGGCCAGCAATAGACGGTTTCCCAGAATTCCCCCCCGGCCTGTTGAAAAATGCTCTCCCGGTATTTGCCAACGATGTTCTGAAGGCGTTCCAGAGCGTTAGCATCCTGTTTCGTTTTGAATATCTGCACTACATAGCTGCGGTCGGGAGAGAAATAGACATCCTTCATGCCGCCGCTTCCGGCATGCTTGCCGTCGTCGTATTGGTAGCTTTTCCCTGTGGAAGCGGATTTGACGGTGATGACGCTCATTCCAGGGAAGGCTTGGATGCGGGTAGGACAGCAACGAGGGTTCGATCATCGTGATTGCCGGGTGAAAAGAAGTTCATCCAGTCCAGAAGGGATTTTGAACTGACGAGAGTCGGTTCCAACTCCGTCCAGAGAGCTTTCCAGCAATTTGGATCGGAAAAGGCAGCGTCACTGGGGAATTTCGGATCCGTGATGCCGTCAGTCATGACGAGAGCCGCAGTGAAGTCCATGGTCGTGGTCATCCGGAAGCGTTTCGCAATGTTTTCAGGGTCGTTGCTGAGAGTGGAGGTGAGAGTGACGAAGGTGGTTTGTCCCGCGTGTTCGCCGCCGTCTGCATGTGTCAATGGTTCGGCTTGATCTGGAGTGTGAAGTATTCCCGCTCCGCCATCACCAATGGAGAAGGTTGCAGCGAAGCAGCCTCGCTCAAGCTTCTTCATGACTAGAAGAATAAGGGTGGTGTCGTAGTTGCGAATCGAAGGTGGTTCGGGTAGAACCTCGCTAGGTTTCTCTGCCTCCTCACGGATCTTGTAATGGACATCAAGGGCTGCCTCGTGGAGCAATTCGTCAAGCCACTTTCTGGGTCTGATGGCTTCACCTTCATCCTTTAGCATTAGAGTGGGGCTGATTATTTCATACTCTGGGGAGCTTAGTGCTGCCACCAGCCTGTCGCAGGCGGTCTTGCAGGCGATTTGCGAACCTTTCCGGGAGTACTTCGCTGAACCCGCCCCATCGGCAACAACGACTACGAGCCAGCCTGTTGATTCCGCATAGCCGACGGCGAAATCATCGTCGCGAAAATCGCCTTTATTGGCATGGGAACGGCCACGGCGGCTGGCCGCGATGACGCGGAAGTCGCCGAGGATGTATTCCTTATCGTCGAGCAAATCTTTCTGATAAGGAGCGTCTTCAGGCGGCAGCAGATCCTTCCATAGGCTCGCGGGATCGGGATTGATCAAGAGGGAGACCTTGCATGTGATGATTGCAGCGCTCGGGGAAGGAACATAGTCGAGGTACAGCAACTCTTCCAAGTGTCTGGAGGGTGTCCCCGTGACGGCTCCGGTTGTCTCGTCGAATGAAAGTCCGCAGTCTTCTGGGAGTTGCAGATGTGAAATTCGAGCGCTGGCCGGATCATCGTTCCGTTGTTTGGCGATGGCACGAGCGATAGCAGCAGGTTCAATTCCGTATGACTTGCCAACTGTGCCATTACGCAGCGAGATGGTTATGAGCGTGTTATCCGGTAAGGTGGCCTTCTCAGGGGTGGGTATGGCCGGGACCGTATCTGTGGGAGAGGGTTCTGGTGAGAGCAGAGCGCAGTAGTCGGCCATGATTCGAATTTGCGCTGCATCGTCACGAATGTCGGATTCCAAAAGTTTCAGGAACGCGATGGGCAGGCCACTTCCTGTGTAGAGATCGGCTTTGAAAGCCGCATTTTCACAAGACGATTTTTCCGTGATCCAAAACCTCGCGCATTTAACGAATCCGTTCACGTCCTCTCGAATCAACGTCTCGGGATCACCGCTGGCTTGAACGGCGGTTGCTCGGAATTTTGTCGGGTCGAAGGAGGTTCCTTCGGAATCCATCCATTGAGTGCAATTTCCCGTGACGTTTCCATGCGCGAGATCACTCAAATGCATGGCGCTGAGCTCCCCGGCCAGTGATTGTATGAAATCGAGGAGCGAGGGCGCCGCTGACTTTTCCTGGATAAAATTCGGCATGAGAGAAGAGTTTAGACGACGATCTGGATTTCCGGAGGCGGAGGAGGGAGCGTGATGCTGGAGGTCGCTCCCATACTGCGATTGCCAGACGAAACGGTGGAAGAAACCCAATGGAACAGTTCGGCGAAGGAGTGACCGTCCATGGTTTCAAGATTGAAAATGTTGTGGGTCAATTTTTTCAGCGGCTCGAGCTTCGCCTTTGCTCCGGCCGCACAGGCGATGACGGATGCGAATGGCCTGCGGTTCACTTCATCTGCCATGCGGTTGTAGTGGGCGGTGTCGTTGGGACTGCCATCCGTCATGAGAAAGGCAAGTGGCCGCCAGTCGCCCTTTTGAGTTTCACTGTTTTTTCTCAAATCCCTGTCCACGCACTGGCAGAGTAGCTCGAGCGCAGAACCGGTCATGGTTGCACCGGACTGTGGGCAGTCAATGACAGGGGTCTGGAAGGTTTCGAGGCTTTCGAGAGGGCGGAGAACACGCGCCTGGTTATCGAAGGTGATGATGCAAATGTGCACGGATTCAAGTGCGTGGGGGTCCTGACGGAGCGAGGAAACAAGCGACTGGACACCGACTTTGAGCGCTTGAATCGGCTCGCCTCGCATCGAGCCTGACGTGTCGAGGACGAGATACACGGGCAGTCTGCGGATGGACATGGATGCGCCTGGTTCGGATTAGAAGAGAATCAGACGACAACTTGGATTTCTGGTGGCGGCGGCGGCAATTGGTTCAGGCCCTCCAGCTCTTTCCCGCTTTGCACGCTTTTGCTAGAGAGACCGATTGAAGCCGTCACCCATTTGAAGAAGGCGGACATGGAGGCGCTATCCGAGGTGTCGAGCTGGACGACGGACTCTGGCGCGATTCTCTGAAGAATGCTGACATCCGCATCATTCACCGCGCAGGCAACAACAGCCCCCCATTTTTCCTGCTTGAAACGGGCAAGGCCTTTTTCGAAATCGTCGGTTGGAACTCCATCGGACATGAGGAACACCATCGGGCGCCAGTCAGCTTTCTGTGTGGCGCTTGCCTTGACGACGTCCCGTTTCGCGCATTCGGCGACAAGGGAAAGCGCTTCACCCATTGCTGTCACGCCGGTCGCGGCAATATTTGGTGCTTGGAATGACGGGAGATCTGTCAGCGGCACTAGCTCGTGGGCGGATGAATCAAAGGTGATCACGCTGAGATAGGCGGTTTCCAATGCTTGTGGATCCTGACGGAGTGATGAAACAAGCATCTGAACACCGTTCTTAACGGCCTGAATGGGCTCACCGGACATGGAACCGGAGGTATCGAGTACGAGATAGACGGGGAGGCGACGCATGGTTCTGTGAGGTTAATGTTGGACGTGGGATTTGAGGAGCGGGACGAAACTGTCGAAAGGATGTGCGTCCCCGATGGCGCGGAATTTCCATCCACCGTCCCGGCGATAAACCTCGCCGAAGACCATGGTGCATTGGCCGTCGTAGGCGGATTCCGAACTGAGGGAGTAGCGGGCCATTTCCTTGCCCTTACCATCGACCGCCCGGATATAGGCACTTTCCACCTGGCCGAAGTGCTGTTTTAGCTCGATCCCCTTGTAGATGCAGACTACGAAGAGAATCCGGTGATACTTCGCGGGCATGGTGTTGAGCTTTACGACGATCTGCTCGTCGTCGTTCGCTCCGGTTCCACCCTTGCGTTCATCCCCGCTGTGGGTGACGGCCCCGGTAGGATGCTTCATGCTATTGAAGAAAACAATGTCACCCCCAACGAGCTTCTCCTTGCCTAGGTCGCGGACTTGCCCGTTTTCATCCAATAGGAAGGCGATGGCATCGAGATCAAATTCCGCGTCATCCTTGGCTCCGAAAAGCCCGCCCAGCAGGCTCTTCTTTTTTTCCCGGACCTTCCAGCCGAGACCAATGGTGATCTGGTCGAGATCGTTGGTGTCCTTGCGCAGATCGATCGTCTGTCCCTTGGTGAGGTTGATGGCCATGGCGACTGGTTTCAGTTGAACGCCTTGGCGTATTTTTTCACAAATGCATCAAGACCGCCCTGATAGCCGGCACCAACCGCTTCGAAGCGCCATGCTTGTCCACGCTTGTAAAGGCGTCCGAACTCGACAGCAGTCTCAACCGAGAAGTCCTCGGCGAGTTCATATTTGCAAATCTCGTGGTTGTTCGTGGCATCATAGATCCGGATGAACGAGTTCCTCACCTGCCCAAAATTCTGGCGGCGTTCCTCATAATCATGAATCGTCACGGTGAAGATGATTTCCTCGACGCGAGGGTCAACGCGGGAAAGATCCACTTCCAAGGTTTCATCATCGCCATCGGAACTTCCACCCGTGCGGTCATCTTCTGCACCGAGAACGGCTTTGTCAGGCGAAACGGGCCTGTTGCTAACCGTGTCTTTAGCACTCCCGTAAAAGACGAAGAATCCCTCAGAGAGAATCTGGCCATTCAACCCAAGCATGAAAGCGGACGCGTCTAGGTCGAAGTCCTCCCCAGACGGGGTTTCATTCGGATCCCAGCCGAGACCGATTCCAATTTTCTGAAGTCCGATATCGATCCTTTGCCCCTTGCTTAGATTGATGGCCATAGCTTGTGTTTAGGTGAGTTGCAAATGTGCGATGTAGTTTAAGAAAAGCGATCTACCATGGCTTGCAGCCCACCTTGATGCCCGCGACCGACCGCCTCGAATTTCCATTGGCCATTCCGACGATAGAGGCGTCCGAATTCGACAACCGATTCAGAGGAGAAGTCTTCGTCAAGTTCGTACTTGCAGATCTCTTCGTTGGTCGCGGCATTGTAAATGCGAATGAACGATTCGCGGACCTGGCCGAAGTTCTGTTTTCTCTCTGCCGCTTCATGGATCGTCACCACAACGACAATTTCTGAGATTCTTGAGTCTACTTTGCTCAAATCCGCCATCAGCGTCTCGTCGTCTCCGTCTCCTTCACCAGTCCGGTTGTCGCCTGTGCTCGAGACCGAAGAATCCATCGACAACGGGTTGTTATAGTACACAATAAAGCCGTTATCTGGAATTCTCCCGTTTTCGGCGAGGAGGAACGCGCTGGCGTCGAGATCGAATTCATCCCCGGAAGCCTGTTCATTGGGGTTCCAGCCGAGACCAATTCCAACTCGTTGAAGCCCGATATCAATCCGCTGCCCTTTTGTGAGGTTAATAGCCATGATGGTTTATGTTGGAGTTTGAGGAGATGGTGAAATTGATTAGGCCTCTTCGGGGCTGGGGAATGCCAGCGACCAGAATATGCCGGTGGCAAGTATGGTCGCCACGATCGCCAGGCTCATCACATTCGGAAGGTGAAAGCCGAAGGCGCTTCCGATCAGCTTGCCTGAGACGAAAATGAGCAGAAAGAGAACTGCTTTCTCCAGCGCCCAGAATTTGTTTTGCGCTGCAATTAAGATGAAATAGAGGCTACGTAACCCAGCTGCCGCCCATAGGCTGGAAGTAATCATCAGGAATGGATCGCGAACGACGGCGACAATCACAGGCATCGAATCGAATGCAAAAATAACATCGCAGACTTCGATACAGACGAGGCAGAGAAAGAGCGGCGTGACTCCATTTGAAAAGAATCGCCCGGAACTGATTGAGGGATTCACCCTTGAGAACCGCCGGACGAGATTTACGGACCAGTGCTTGGAGTAGTCCACTTCGTCATCTTCATCCCCGCTCTTCCACATCTTGAAGACCGTCCAAAGGACCACCATCGCGAATAGGACGAGAACATAAGGACTGAGGTTGACGATGAACGCGCCCGCCCCAAGAAAGACGATGCGAAAAAGGATCGCCCCGAGGATTCCCCAGTAGAGAATCCGATGCTGGAGTGGTTGATTGTGCTCAAGGGTTAGCCCGAAGGATTTGAAAATCAGAAAGAAGGCGAAAAGATTATCGACCGCGAGCGCCTTTTCCAAAACGTATCCTGTGATGTAGAGGCTGGCGGCTTCCGGGCCACGATCCCAAAAGACAAAGCCCCCAAAAGACAGGGCACACAATATCCAGATTACCGACCAGAGCGCAGCATCGCCCATGCTCACGGCTTTGCCGCCTCGATGGGCGCGCAGATCGATCCAAATCGCGATGATAAACGGGATCAGGAATGCAAGAATTTGCAGAAGGGTGATTCCGGCGAATGAGTCAAGGGCCTGTTGGAACATGATTTATGGGATGTTTGATCGAGCGGTTCGGCAAGCTGGACGGCCAGCCGTTGGCTGTTTTCAACTAACTGAGGAAAACGCTAGTCTGTTGTTTTTAGACAACAAGCTAAAAATTGCTCCAAGCGAGGGACAGCATCTCCCACCTTGGCGGGATGCCTCCTTTTCCCGGATTATCGACACCTGATGGATCTCCATCAGGTGATCCGGACTTGGATGTACTCTTGAGATTTGTAGGAATTCTCCGCGAGGCCCGTCGTCAGCAAGGACTAACGCTACGCGACTTAAATGCAAAAATGGGGATTAATTTCGCACATCTTTCCAGGGCGGAGCGCGGATTGACTCAACCGGGTGTCGTGGTCCTATCACGGTGGTGCCGGGCGTTGGGCCTGAAATTTGGGGAGGTTTGGCAGCAAGCTTCGGGCGAGGTCGAATAGCGGCCCGCATCGTCGGCCCGAAAAAAGCCCGCGAGATCTGGTATCTCTGCCGCCAATACGACGCCCAGCAGGCGCTCGACATGGGGTTGGTGAACACCGTCGTCCCGCTCGCCGATCTCGAAAAGGAAACCCTCCAGTGGTGCCGTGAAATGCTCGCGCACTCGCCGCTCGCCCTGCGTTGTTTGAAGTCCGCCCTCAACGCCGACTGCGACGGCCAGATAGGCCTGCTCGACCTAGCGGGAAACGCCACCCTCCTCTACTACATGAGCGAGGAAGGCCGCGAAGGGAAACAAGCCTTCCTCGAAAAACGTCCACCGGATTTCACGAAATTCCCGCGCGTGCCGTGAACAGACCGGGCTCTATCTTTGCGGGTTTGCGATCCATCGCCGCGCGATTAAGCTCCCACGTGGAAATCCCCGCCCGACTGAAGCTTGAACTGCGCGACGGCACGCCCGTCATCGTTCCGGCCGTTGATTCCGGAAGACCGGCCCGAGCTGGCGGAGGCATACCGGCGCTTGTCACCGGACGCCCGTTACAACCGGTTCTGGAGCCACACCGGCGAAGTCGTCGGGGACAAGATGCTCGACCGGGTGCTCCGGCAGAATCCCGAAAATCACGTGACGTGGACCGTGCTCGATCCCAGCCGTGAATTCAGTCCGCTCGGTGGCGCGAGCTGGTGGCGCGACATGAATCATCCCGCCGAAGTGGAAATCTCCTTCATCGTTCTCGACGAGGAACAGGGCCGCAGCATCGGCACCCTGCTGCTCGCGCTCATGTGGCTCACCGCCTTCCGCGCCGGCGCGGAATCCATCGTCGGCTACGTGCTCGCGGAAAACCGCCAGGCCGCGGGCTGGATGCGCGACTGCGGCGCCACCGGCGAGTGGGATGGCTACAAGCTGATCTACCGCTGGAATCTGAGCGACCTCGACGCCCTTCCCGAAACCCGCGCCGCCGCCGAACTCCCGGTCTGGCTGGCCAAGCTGGGCCCGAAACTTCTCGGTTGAAATCTCATGATACCGTCCGTCTTCCCGGTGCTCTTTCGCATAGACCAGCGCAAGACAGACGATGCAACTAACCGCCACTCCCGGCTGAGACGGCCGGGAAAGCATTCCGTCGCCCGCCGAGCTTGCGCCGACGCAGGCAAGCTGAGAGATTCCCCGCATTGGAAACGGTTTGGAAAAACGATTTGCCCGAGGGCTTCGACCCGATGACGGCCAAGGAGCTGCGGCAGAGCTTGCGACGCGGCAGCTTCGTCTATCCGTTTCTGGGCATCCAGTTGTTCGCCGTGGTCGCGATGGCTGCGGAATTTCAACTCGGCCACGCCGCGGAGAGCTCGGAATACACCGGCGCGCTCAACCTCTGGCTGCTCGCGAGCTCCGGCCCGTTCTGGATGGTCGTTGCCGCGATCTGTCTTCTCATCATACCGATGAGCGGCGTGATCCTGATGGGCCAGGAGCTTGAGGAGGGAAATCACGAACTGCTCCTGCTCACCAAACTGGACCGCTGGAAAATCGTGACCGGGAAATTCATCACGCTGTGGGGGCTGTGCGCGCTGACCTTCGTTTCCCTGCTGCCTTACGTGGTCGTGCGCTACATGGTCGGCGGGATCGAGTGGTGGCATGAGGCGGCTTGCGCGGGAACAGTGTTAGGCGGCTCCGCCATGATCAGCGCGGGCGCCATCGGCGCGTCGGCATTCAAAAGAACCGGCGTGCGGGTGGCGGTGCTGGCGCTTTTTCTCGCCTCAATGGTGGCGGGCTGCGCCGCGCCGCTGCTAGGGATCGGCGCGCAAAGCGGCCGCTGCGGCTGGATCTATCATTTCACCGCGCTCGCGGCGGTGGTCTGCTACACGCTGATGGGACTTGCGCTTGCCCGCTCGCGCCTGCGGTTGGCGATCATGGCTTACGAGGTGCAGCCTAGCGGAATGATCATCGGCCTGCTGGTGTTCGCGCCGTTCGTCATCGGACTGGTGACGGCGGTCACGGTCGGCTGGGGCGGAGCCCTCGGCCTGATCGGCACGGCCATCGTCGCCGTGCGGATGGACGTGACGCCGAAAGCGCCGCAATGGATGCCGCCGCCACCACCGGACCTGCCGGCTGGTTAGAGCTTGTCTGCGAAATTGGGGTTCGTTGGATGCGTCCGATTCGTGGCGGCCCTGGTCATAGGCCCGAGGGAAATAGTTTCCGGCATTGGGCTAAAGCCAGTTGCTGGTCTTCCAGCCAGCGTGAGTCGCAGAAGCAGTTGAAAAACCGGCCCGCGCGCTGGCGGGCGTCGCGGAGGGACGCGCCCTCGTCATCGTCGAGCACGATGTCCGGGTGGGCGGCGAGGATTTCCCGGATCAGCGCGACCGCCTCGGCATGGGGAATCCGCCCGGCCCCGCCCGCGACGTCGGCCAGTCGTTCCGCGCAATCGACGTATATGGCAGCCGATGGCCGGGTCAGTGGGCGGAAAAAATCCCGTGAGACGGAGGCAAGGAGCTTTTCACTGAGATTCGGCGGGGACATGCGGTGGGCGGCGGTCTAGGGTTCCTGCTTGCGGCAACCCAAGCGCGAAATCCCCAGCCGGCCGGAAATTGAAGTGGCATTCCGCTCCCGGCACCACGCCTCGACATGCCGTGATCGAGATGGGAAGCTAGCGCATGAGCGGCGTTTTCGATAGACCACTCACGTTGGCCGATGCCGCCGGCGTGCATGCGCGCAGCCCGTCAGAGGAAAAGGTCGCGCTGTTCCGCTCGTTGTTTCGCGGGCGTGAGGATGTCTATCCGCGCCGTTTCGTAAGCAAGAAAACCGGGAAACCAGGATATGCCCCGGTCTGTGCCAACGAATGGGTCCGCGGCATCTGTGAGAAACCCCGGATCAAATGCGGGGATTGCCCGCACCGCGCATTCCTGCCGGTGACCGATGAAGTCATCTGCTGGCATCTGTCAGGAAAAGACAGGGCCGGGCAGGAGTTCATCGCCGGAGTCTATCCGATGTTCGCCGACGAGACCTGCTATTTCCTGGCCATGGATTTCGATAAGGAATTCTGGCGGGATGACGTGCTCGCGGTGATGGAAACCTGCCGCATCCTGCAAATTCCAGCCGCGCTCGAACGCTCGCGCTCCGGCAATGGCGGCCATGTCTGGTTATTTTTCACCGACGCGGTTCCCGCGACGATGGCGCGCAAGCTCGGGTCGTTCATCCTGACGGAAACCATGGAGCGCAGGCCCGAACTTGGCCTCGCATCCTACGACCGGCTGTTTCCCAACCAAGACACGCTGCCCAAGGGCGGCTTTGGCAACCTGATCGCCCTGCCGATGCAGAAAGGCCCGCGGGAGAATGGCAACAGCGTGTTCGTCGATGAAACCCTCACTCCCCATCCGGATCCGTGGGCGTTTCTTTCCTCTATCCAGAGGCTATCACGCGAACGCGTGGAATCCATCACGCAGGACGCGGAAAGCCGTGGCCGCGTGGTCGGCGTGCGCTTCGCTCTATCCACCGATGACGAACCGGAACCATGGAACGCCCTCCCATCGCGGCGTCATCGCGAGCCTTCTATCAGTGGTCCGTTGCTGAAAGAAATCGAGGTGGTGCTCGGTGATTTGGTTTACATCACCAAAAAGGGAATTTCGCCTGCCTTACAAAACCGCGTGCTGCGTCTCGCCGCTTTTCAAAATCCGGAGTTTTACCGCGCCCAAGCCATGCGCCTCTCGACCCACGACAAACCTCGTGTCATCGCCTGCGGGGAAGATCACCCCGCACACCTTGCTCTGCCGCGCGGTTGCCTGGAGGAAATTCTCGCGCTCTTCGCTGAGTTGAAAATCAAACCCTTGATCCATGACCAGCGCGTGACCGGAACACCGCTCGATCTCGATTTCACCGGCACACTCCGCCCGGAACAGGAAACCGCCGCCACCGCGATGCTCGCGCACGACACCGGCGTGCTGTCCGCCACCACCGCCTTCGGCAAAACCGTGCTTGCCGCCCACCTCATCGCCGCCCGCGGGGTGAACACGTTGATTCTGGTCCATCGTCAGCAGCTGCTAGAGCAATGGATCGAGCGCCTCTCGTCCTTTCTCGGTTTGCCCGCCAAATCCATCGGCCGCCTCGGCGGCGGGCACAAGAAACTTACCGGTGGAATTGACGTCGCCCTCATCCAAAGCCTCGTCCGCAAGGGCGTCGTCGATGACCGGGTGGCGGACTACGGTCATCTAATCATTGATGAATGCCATCACCTATCCGCCCAAAGTTTCGAGCTGGTCGCCCGCCGTGCCAAAGCCCGTTTCGTGCTCGGACTTTCCGCCACCGTGGCGCGCAAGGACGGCCGTCACCCGATCATCTTTATGCAGTGCGGCCCCGTCCGCCACCGGGTGGATGCCAAGCAACAGGCGGATGCCCGACCGTTCACCCATCATGTCATCGTCCGTCCGACCGGCCTCCGCTCCGCCTCCGAACCGGATCCCGACCGACGCCTTGAATACCAGAATCTGTGCGCGGAAATCATCCGCTCCGAGCAGCGCAACCACATGATCCGCGACGACGTCGCCGCCGCCCTGCGCGAAGGCCGCTCGCCGCTGGTCCTAACCGAACGCACCGAACATGTGGCGGTCCTCGCCGAATTGATCCGTCCGCACGCCCCGCACCTGATCATCCTCCAAGGCGGCATGGGCCGGAAATCCCTGCGTGAGGCGACCGCCCAACTCGCCGCCGTTCCGGAAAGCGAATCCCGCGTGGTCATCGCCACCGGCAAGTTCGTCGGCGAAGGCTTCGATGACTCACGGCTCGACACGCTTTTTCTAACCATGCCCGTTTCCTGGCGCGGCATCATCGCCCAATACGCCGGACGCCTCCACCGCCTCCACGACGGCAAACGCGAAGTCAGAGTCCACGACTACGCCGACCTCGATATCCCGATGCTCTCCCGGATGTTCGATAAGCGTTGCGCGGGATATGAAGCAGTCGGCTACACCATTCTACTACCTGCCAGTGCGCTTCCCGGTTGGCCCACCGAGGTTCCGCTTCCCATCGATCCCGAATGGAAAAGGGACTACGCCGCCAGCGTCCGCCGCTTGATCCGCGATGGCGTGGATGTTCCTCTCGGAAATCTGTTTGTCACCGCCACTTGCTCTAACAACTACCACGAACGAGCCCGCAGCGCCAGCGAAGCTTTCCTTTTCCAACGCCTCGAATCCCTACCGGAAACCGCCGGACTGTTCCGGCTCAATGCCAAGCTGCCGATCCCCTTCGATGGTTGGAGCGAGATGGAAATCGACCTGTATTGCGCCGGACTCAAGCTCGCCATCGAGATCGACGGACCACAACATCTATCCAATCCCGCCGCCTATCGCAGCGACCGCCGCAAGGACGCCTTGCTTCAGGAAAACGGCTGCCATGTCTTGCGTTTCCTCGCCGAAGACCTCGGCAAACATCTGGATGCTACGCTCGATGCCATCTTACGCGCCATTACGCACCTTCGGAGGAACCGATAGAAAGCCGGGACACATTTGTTGGAATTTCCTGTCCACGACATGCATCGGCAGAAACGCGCTCACGACCAGCGCCGCACCCATTCGGCCGGTAGGCGCATGGGTTTGCCGGCGGGCATTTGGACGAGGGCGAGGGCTTGGCGGGCGGTGACGAGGAGCGCACCGTCGGACTCGCGGACCATTTCGAAGGCGCACCAAAACCGGGCGCGCGACATCTCGTCGAGCCGGCCGCGGATGACGAGCCAGTCGCCGAGCTTGGCGGGGAGCTTGTAATCGACCTCGGTGCGGGTGACCACGGGGTAAATCTGGGTGCCGGACATCGTCGGCAAGTCCATGCCCATTTGCGCGGCGAGGCGGGTGCGGCAGGTTTCGATCATCCGCAGGTAGGCGAGGTTGTGGACGACTCCGCCGCAGTCGGTGTCGAAAAACATGACTTCTTCACGGGTTTCCAGGCTCGGGACGCGGTCGGACATGCGGCGATTTAGGCCCAGCCGGGCGGAATCTGCAATGTTCGCTTGTGAGGCGGCGCAGGGATTTGCTTAAACCAAGCAGGATGCGTCCGGGAAAATTCCATGTGTTGCGAGTCGCGGGGTTGTCGCTGGCAGCGGCGACCTGCCTTTTCGCGCAAAAGTTCGCGCCGCCCGCAGAAGGCCCGGTGGCGTTCCGGCGCGACCGAATCCCGCTGGATGCCGAGGCGATGGCGGGTCTTTCCCGGCAGCTCGCGACGCTGGCCGAGGGACTGGATTTCAAAACGGCGGCAAACCGCCGTGCCGCAGCACAGATGCTCGCGCTCGCGGTAACCCTTGATCCAGCTAACAGCAAGACGAGGGAGCTCATCGCCCGATTCCAAGCAGAAAAACACCTGCCACCAGCCGATCCGCAGGAGGCCGGGAGAGCCAGAGAGCAAATCTGGCAGCATCTAACCTGGCTGGAGACGCCGGAGTCCGGGACCCCCGGCCAGGCGCTGGCCGCGTGCCTGACGGACGTCATGCTCGTTTCCGATCCGGCCCATCCGCGGGCGGAGGCCTTGCGCGCCGCCGGGGAGCGCGGCGCATGGCAGGGCTGGATTCCCGAACTCGGTGCCTACGAAACCGTGGCCGCCGTAAAACCCAAGCCACCCGAGGAAGTGGTGGCCGCGGTGCCCGCCAAGCCCGGCATCCTCCTTTCCAAGGCGCGGGTTTTCACGCCGCTTTGGAAAAATGTCGGTAACGACGAGTCCATGAAATGGGTTCTCTGCCGCGCTCCGCTCCAAATGTCCGCCGCAATAATCCCGGCCGGGGAGGGTGAATCGAGTCCCTTTTCCGTGACCATCGGCGCCACGAATGACGATCACCGGCTCTCGCGGCTGCACATCGCGCTCCGCGCAATCCTCAAGCAACAACACGGCAGCCTGCCTGCGGGCGGGCGCGTCACCATCACCAGCAGCGCCTTGGAAACGTCGCTCAAGTCTAATAAAAGCCATGCGATCAGCGCCGCCGCCGCCGTGCTCGCGAGCTCCGCGATTTCCGGCCGCGAGCCGGATGCCACGATCATCGGCCTGATCGATGAAAGCGGGGCTTTCAAGCTGCCGCAGCGATTCTGGGAGCAGCTCAAGTCGCTAGGCCCCGGCCAAGGCGGCCGCCTAGTCCTCCCCGCCGCCGCCGCCGCTTACCTGCCCTCGATGTTGGCCCTGGAAAATCCCGGATTTTTCCTCGAATACGAAGTCTTGCTCGCCTCGAACTTCCGGGAACTCCTCGACCTAACGGAAAAATCGCCCAGTGAGAACCTTGAGAAAACCTCCGCACAGTTCCGGGAAATCCGCGAAAAAGCCACCTCCCAAGTAATCGGCAACTACCTTTCCAACAGCTTTGTCCGCCGCCGCCTGGAGGAGCTCGCCCAGCAAGCCCCCTACCATTACTCGGCGAAAATGCTCGCCCTCCAAGGCTCGGGAAATCGCCCCGCCTATATTTCCCGGGCGGTTCTCGCTGCCGAACTCCGCCGCGTCATCGAGCCTCTCGACTGGCTCGCGCAACGGGATTATTACAGTCTTTCCAAGGCCAAATCGGATCAGCTGAGATCCGCCCAAGACACCTTCCGGAGCGAGGCCGATCGCCTTTTCCGCTGTACGGAAAAGGGCGATCGCCAACTGCTGGCCCGTGCGCAGGAAATAGCCACCGCCATCCGGACTCTGGAGCGGACCCTCAAAACGCGCGATGAGTTTAACGCCGAGGGCTCCGAGGGCTCTGGGGGCTTTTCCGCCTATTCGGCGCTGGCCCGCGTTCACGCCGAAATCACCGCGGAGCTCGCCACCGCGATCGGAAATCCCGAGGCCGCCTCGGCCCGCTAAATGGTCTCGCCGCTTGCGTCAGCCAGTCAAGAATTGGCCGAATCTGGCTGGAAATTTCCGCTGGGTAATCACACCGGACCGTCTATTTTCCCGGGCAAATGAACTTCAGCCTCGATCCCTACAACCTGCTCGCGGGATTCATCTTTGGGACGATCGGCTGGGGCGCGTTCCGGTATGGGAAGCGGCTGGATTTGTGGCAACCGCAGGCCATCGGGGTGGCGTTGATGGTTTATCCCTACTTGTTTACCAATAACTGGCTGCTGTGGGGGATCGGCGTGGGGCTGATGGTCCTGCTGTGGTTTTTCCATCACGAGTGAGATGGCACCGGATTTCCCTTGGCAGAAGGGCGGTTTTTCCCGCTAGTTTCCCCCGCCCATGCCAACCGAAGCGATCCTTTCCACCGTCCGCCAGTTCCTCGGCGTGGACCCGACCGTGCGCATCACGCTCGAGCCGATCAAACGCGGCGCCTCGGGCCGCACGATCGTCCGGGTGAAAACGCCGGGCCACGAGCCGTTCATCGGCGTGCATTGGACCGAGGAGCGCGAGGACAACTCGCAGTTCATCCCGGTCGCGCAGTTCCTGAAACAGGCGAAATTGCGCGTGCCGACGATCATTCACGACCGGGCGAGGTATCGGGTGGCGTTGGTCGAGGATCTGGGCGACGTGGATCTGCTGTCGCTGAAAGACCGGCCGTTTGCGGAGCGGCTGCCGCTTTACCGCTCGGCGTTCGAGCAGGTGGACAAGTTGTTTTATGCGAAGCCGGCGAAGGATTTCCACCTGATGCCGCCGTTCGACGCCGCGCTCTATCGTTGGGAGCAGGAGTATTTTTTCGAATACATGGTCGAGGATTTCCTCGGGCTGGATGCCGGCGGACTGCGTAAAAACGAGGCGTTCATCGACCTCTCGCAGCGCCTCGGCACGGTCGCGCGGCACCTGGTGCACCGGGATTTCCAGTCGCAAAATCTGATGATCAAGGACGACAAGGTCTGGCTCATCGACTTCCAAGGCCTCCGCCGCGGCCGTCAGGAATACGATCTCGCGTCGTTGATTTTCGACCCCTACCTCGACCACTCCGCCGAGGAGCGCGAGCAGCTTCTCAAGCTCTGGGAGGAAATCGCCGACGAGCGGCCGCTGGAAAAGCTGTTCCACGAATGCGCCGCCCAACGCCTGATGCAGGCGCTCGGGGCGTATGGAAACATCGTGAAAAACCGCGGCGACGAGTGGTATCGGCCGCACATCGCGACGGCCGCGCGGCTGCTCGGCGAGGTGACCGCCGGCACGCCGCTGGAAACTCCGCTCGCGCCGGTGCTCACGGCGATCCGCCAATCGGAAAAGTGACCAGCTCGTTCCATCGCCGGCTGCGTGCGCTGCTCATTTCGGCGGCGGCCCTCGCTGTGTGGCTGGCGGTGCCGGGCACGGGAGTGGACCGCGCGGCGTTCACGACGGTGGCTAGCAGCTTCGTCAATCCGCCGCTGTTCGTCAGCGGACACGGCACCCGCGCCAATCCGTGGAAGCTGCGAGCGTTTTCCTCTGAGTCGAAGTTAGATCGGCGCAACGCTCCGGTGATCGTCGCGCTGGAGGACGATCCGGAGGGCTTCTTCCAATCGTCGCCGCCTGCGCCCATCGACCTGGCGGTGATCTTCACGAACTTCCACCGGCTCGGCGCGAAAAAGGCGGCTACGGCGGCGGTGCTGGCTTGGGAAACGCCGGACCCGATCGGGCTGGCGGCCTTGGAGAAATCGCTGGCGCGTTTCGATTCGCTGGTGATGGCTGCACCGCTTTCCCGCGGCGCCGTGGCCTCGGCGATGCCTCGGGCTTTCCGCCGTGCTTCGATCCCGCTGGCGGCCGTTAGGGGCGACACCTCGTCGCTGCCGGTGGTCAACCGGGTTCCGATTCCGGGCGTGATCTTGGGCGGACCCAATGCGTTGGCGGGATTTTCCGTGCTCGAAGCTGCAGCGGCGGATCGCTTTCCCCCGCTGTTGGCGCGCTGGGAAGACCGCGTCGTTTTCGGCTTTCCGCTGCTCACCGTGCTCCAGCGGCTTGATCTCCCGACCGACGGCGTGGAAGTGCGTCTCGGCGAATATCTGAAACTCAGCCCGGCCGGGCCGACCATTCCGATCGACGACTACGGCCGCCTCGCCGTGCCACTCAAACCGATCCGCGGCCTCGCCGAAATTTCCGCCGAGGCGTTGATCGACGGCGGCGACGATTTGTTCCCAAAGCAAGCGCCCGATCCGGTGATCCTGCGAGACGACCGCAGCGCCGTAGAACCCGCGACCCGGGCCTTCTCGCAGAATCTATCCGCCACGATCGCCGCCATCGCGTCCGACGAGGGACTGGCCGAAGTCCGCGAATATCCGCGGCTGGCACCGGTCTGGGAAATCGAGTTTCTGGCGGTGTTCGTCATCGTGCTCACGCTGCTTTCCAAGGCGTCGGACTTCACGCGGCGGCTGGGTTTCCTGGTGGTCGCCGGTGTCTGTCTATCCGCGCAATGGATCGCGCTGGGCATGGCGTCCGTCTGGCTGCCGGGCTTGGCGGCGCTCGCGACGATTCTGGCGGCGCTGGTTGCTTCACGGCTGATCCTTGAAAGGACTCCGAAGCCGGTTTCCGAGAACGAAATTCTGCGGGTGCCGAAACCCGCGCCACCGACGAAGAAAGCTCGCGCCCCTTCGGAAAAAGCTCCCGTCGAAAAACCGGCAGAAAAAACCTCCCCGAAAAAAGCCGCGACACCTCGCAAGCCGCGCACTAAAAAGCCCCCCGCCGACACCTGACTCGCCCATGGACCCCATCGAAAAAGCCAACGTTCTCATCGAAGCCCTGCCTTACCTGCAAGCGTTTCGCGGGATGACCTTCGTCATCAAAATGGGCGGTTCCGCGATGGAAGACCCGGATCTGGTCGCCCGCGTCATGCGCGACATCGTTTTCCTCGAAGTCGCCGGCATCAATCCGATCGTCGTCCACGGCGGCGGCAAGGCGATCTCTGCGGCGATGGAAGCCGCCGGTCTTGAGGCGAAATTCGTCGGCGGTTTCCGCGTCACGACGGACGAGGCGATCGACATCGTCGCCCGTGTGTTGTCGGAGGAAATCAATCCCGGCCTCGTCCGGATGATCCGCGATTTCGGCGGCAAGGCGGTGGGCATTCCGGGAAACGATGTTTTCCTCGGCGAGAAAATCAAAGGCACCGACGCGGACGGAAACCGCGTCGATCTCGGCCGCGTCGGCGAAGTCGTCGGCTGCCAGCTCGCGCACATGGACGCCGCGCACCAAGCCGGGATCGTCCCGGTCATTTCCCCGCTCGCCGCCGAGCTCGCCACCGGCAAGCCGCTCAACATCAACGCCGACCTCGCCGCCGCCGCGCTCGCGAAGGAGCTCCGCGTCGCGAAACTGGTCTATCTCTCGGATGTTCCCGGCCTGCTGTCCGATCCCAAGGATCCGTCCTCGCTGGTCAAATCCGTCACCCGCAAGGAGGCCGATGCGATGATCGCCGACGGCACGATTTCCGGCGGCATGATCCCTAAAATCCGCAGCGCTGTGGACGCCCTCAACGCCGGCGTCCGCAAAGTCCACTTCGTCGATGGCCGCCTGCCTCACGCGCTGCTGTTGGAGATTTTCACCGACGGCGGCATCGGCACCGAAGTCGTGCGCTAACCGATCCGTGCCGCACTCCGGAGTGCTCGATGCTCTGCTCGCGCCCACGGCGGCATGATCGGAGAATACCGGCGATTTTTTTGGCAAGCCACGCTAACCGATCCGCGCCGCGATGTGGAACGCGGCGGCGAAGAAGACCAGTTGCACGCCGCCGAGCGCGAGCAGGCGGTTGAACGCCGGGCCCGGCGGAATCGTCAGCACGCCCCAGATGATCCGCAGGCCGATGAGAAATACCGGAGCTCCCGCGATCGCCAGCGCCGGGTGGCCGAAGGCGATCCAGCCGAGGCCGGCGAACACCGCGATTTTCACCTCCAGCCAGATCACCGCCACCGCGACTTTCGGCCCGCAGCGGACGGCCAGCGTGCGCTTGCCGGTTGTCGCGTCTTCTTCCCGGTCGCGCAGGTTGTTGATGGAAATGAGGACGGAGGAAAGCATGCCGATTTGCAGTCCTAGCAGCAGCGCCTCGCGCGGCCATCCGCCCGTCTGGATGAACACCGTGCCGGTCACCGCCACCAGCCCGAAGAAACAGATCACGAACAGCTCGCCCATCCCGCGGTAGGCCAGCGGAAACGGCCCGCCGGTGTAGCCGTAGGCGAGAAACAGCGAGGGAATCCCGATGGCGATGATCGGCCAGCCGTGAGCCTGATAGAGCACCACGCCGCAAACCACCGCGATGCCGAGAAACAGCGTTGCGAGCCGCATGACTGTTTGCGGTTTCATCATCCCGGAGGCGGTGACCCGCGTCGGGCCGAGCCGGCGCTCGGTGTCCGCGCCTTTGCGGGCGTCGATCGCGTCGTTGAAAAAGTTCGTCGCGATCTGGATCGCCACCGCGCCTCCCAGCGTGCAAAGCGCGAGCAGGAAATCGAAAGAGCCGCTGAGTTTCCATGCCAGCACGCAGCCCGCCCACACCGGCACGATGGCGGCGGGTAAGGTTTTTGGACGCGCCGCGAGGACACAGGCTTGGAGGGTGGAAGCGGTCACGGGCGGAGTGAAACCCGGAGAGCGCGCCGAATCGACATCATTTCCCAATTTCAGACATCCTGATCCCGCTCTCAAGACCCTCGGAGATTTGATGATCCAATCGAAAAATGATTTGGCTCATACTCGCACAAGCCATCCACAATGAATGTCGCGGCCGCGACATTCATTGTGGCGCGTTGTCACATCGGCTGCGTGTTTCACGTGCTGAATGCGCCAAATCATTTTCCGCCCGGATCAGGATATCTGAATTTGCGCTTCCCTTCCGACCCGCGAGAGATGCAGGACCGCGTCCGGGGTGCCAAGGGATTCGGCGAGTCCCTGCACCAGACCCTCCACTCGGTCGAGTGGTCGATGAGCGAGAATTTCAGCGAGGAGCTGCCGCTGTTGATGACGAGCACCTCGTTCTGTGAGTGGGACGAATGGGAAAGCATAACAGGTCAACGATACCGCAGCACCATGGAGATTCCCGATGGGCTTGCAACGCATTATCCGCCATTCAGGCGGCAGGATCGATCACCCTACTGCGGCATCATGTAGGCCAACAACGTGCCGAGGCGCTCGCGCAGTTTGGAGCGCGGGACGATGGCGTCGATCAAGCCGTGCTCGAGCATGAACTCGGCGGTTTGGAAGCCGGGCGGCAGGTTCTGATGGGTCGTTTCCTTGACCACGCGCGGGCCGGCGAAGCCGATCATGCACTTGGGCTCGGCCAGGTTGATGTCGCCGATGGTGGCGAAGGAGGCGGTCACGCCGCCGGTCGTCGGATGGGTGAGCAGGGAGATATAGGGCAGTTTCGCCTCGGAAAGCCGGGCGAGTGCGCCGCAGGTTTTGGCCATTTGCATCAGCGAGAGCATGCCTTCCTGCATCCGCGCGCCGGAGGACGCGGAGACGATGATCACGCCGCGTTTTTCGGCGATCGCCATCTCGATGGCGCGGGTGATTTTCTCGCCGACGACCGAGCCCATCGAGCCGGCGAAGAATTTGAAATCCATCACCGCGATCATCGCGCGCTGGCCGTTGATGGTGAGGCGGCCGGAAATCACGGCGTCGTCGAGGCCGGTCTTTTCGCGGAGAGCCGCGGTTTTCTCGTCATAGCCGGAGAAGCCGAGCGGGTTGGCGGAGATCAGGCCGATTTCCGTTTCCTCGAAGGAATCCGGGTCGGCGAGCATCGTGATGCGCTCGCGGGAATCGACCAGAAAGTGGTGGCTGCAATGCTGGCAGACGTGGAGGTTTTGCTTGAGTTCCAGCGTGTGGATCATGGCGCCGCAATCCGGACACTTGACCCAGAGGCCTTCCGGCATGTCTTCACGTCGATCGAGGCTGCGCAGGCGGGGTTTGCTGAAAATGCCCATGGGAGTGGAAAGTTGCTAGATGACACGAGCCGCCGCGGCGACCTCTCGTGGGCGCGAAGCTAGCGGCGGGGACGGCTGGCGACAATCCCCTTTTGAGAGATCTGCGCTTTCCCGCTTGTAAAGCCACTCGACTCTTGAAGAATTCCGGGTAGCTTCGCGTTTTCAAAACTACCTCCAGCGTGCGAAGCCTCTCCTATTCATTTTTTTTCCTAGCCCTCGCCCATGCGGCGGACGTCCGCTCATGGACCGATATCCAGAATCGGAAGATCGAGGCGGCCCTCCTGCGGGTTGAAGACAAAACTGTCATTCTCAAACTCAAGGATGGCCGCGAGGTCTCCTACCCGCTCGCGAAGCTCTCGTTGGCCGACTGCAAATACGTCGAGGAATTCCGCCGCCTGCCCGGTTCCGAGAAGCCCGGCGAGGGGCTGAATTTCAACCTCCCGTGGCCCGAGCGCGTCAAGTTTGGCGAAGATCCGGAGGTCAACACGGTGGAGGAGGACGCGGAGAAAAAACGCTTCATTTACGAGAGCGCCAATTACCGCTACGTCTGCGATGTCCGGCTCTCCAAATCCGTGGTCAAGGGTTTCGCGGTCATGTTCGAGGCCACTCACCTTTACTGCCGGTCTCTGCCGCTGGGGATCAATGGCGGCAAAGCCGTGGATGACAAACACCAGATCCTCCTTTTCGAGAAGTTCGATGATTACGTGAAAGCCGGCGGCCCGCCTTCCAGTGCCGGCGTTTTCATCGGCGGAAAAGGCGTGGTGATGGTGCCTTTGACCAGCCTCGGAGTGAGGCCCGTCGGCAGCGGTTACATGCTGGACCGGGATAAAAGCAGCAAGACCCTGCCCCACGAGCTCGCCCACCAACTAACACCCGAGAGTTATTTCGCAAAGGGCGCGATGGGTTGGTTTACGGAGGGCCTCGCCGAATATGTCGCGGTGACGCCCTACCGCTCCGGAGCATTCAGCGTGCGCGGAAATCAGAAAGACATCTTCGACTACGTGACCGGCTTCGGCTCCAAGGACATGGGAGGCCGGGCGCTCGGCACCAAAATCGGTCTGCCCGCCCTCAGAACCTTCATGTTCCAGGACTACGGGGAGTTTCTCGAACAGCCCCAGATCAACTACGGCTGCGGCCTGCTCATCACCACCTACTTCTTCCACATGGACGGCGAGGGCGACGGGAAGCGGATCAAGGCCTTCCTCAAGGCTCTGCACGAGGACGTGGCCGGGGAGAAAGCGGTCGATCTGTTATTGGACGGCCGCAGCTTCGACCAGCTTGAGGAGGACATCGTGAAAGCCTGGAGCCGCAAGGGCGTGGATTTCATCTTCGCGAAAGGATAGTCACCCGCTCAAACGCCTCAGCCGACGCGTTGCAACAGCCAGAACGCGCCGGTTCCGGCGATCGCGAGGCAACCCACGAGGCGCGCCCGGCGGTAGGCCGGTGTTCCGTGCCAGCCTGCCGTCAGGCACCAAGCCGCGGCTAACAGCGATGCTTGCGCCGCTTCCACTCCGAGGTTCGCGCAGAGCAGGGCCGGGAGGAAATCGTGGCCGGGCTTGATCCAGACGGAAAGCGCGCCGGCGAAGCCGAGGCCATGAATCAGGCCGAATCCGAACACGATGCCGAGGCGCGTCGCTCCCATGGATTTCCCGACGGGCCGGAGGTTTTCGAGCGCCACCACCATCACGCTCAGCGCGATGATCGGCTCGACCCAGCTCCCCGGCACCCGCACGAATCCGGCGGCGGCAAGGCCCAGCGTCACGGTGTGCGCCAGCGTGAAAGCCAGCGATTGCGAAAGCAGCGGCCGCCATGCCCGGCGATAGAAAAACAATCCCATCACGAACAACATGTGATCCATCCCTAACGGCAGGACGTGCAGGAATCCCTCGCGGAACGACTCGGTCCACGGCGCGCGTCCGGTCACGGTATTTTCCTCCACCGGCAAGAGCTGGGATTGGCCCGGAGCCAGCGTGAGGTAGCCGCCTTGCTTGCCGGGCAGCTTCAAAAGAAACGTCGGTCGCGTGCCTTCCCGCCATGCGATTTCCGCGCCGCTTTCCAAGGACTCCACCCCGGTGATCTTCATCCGGAAATAAGCACCGTCGTTGAGCAGCTCGACGAAATTCGGCGGGCTCTTGGCGAAGTCGATGAAATCCACCCGCCATTCCGCAGGCTTTCCGCCGGACCTGACTTCCAGGCATTCGCGCAAATAACGTTCCGCCTCCTGTCTCAACGGAGCCCATCCGGTCTCGCCGAGTTCTAGCAGCCAGGCGCGTTGCTGAGCCGGAGCCTGGGCGTCACCCCGCGACTCGGGGATGGCGTATCCGGCGTCGAACAGGACCTCCATTTCCCACGGCCGGCCGCCTTTCCATTCGGCGGAAATCTGGGTGACCACGTGACCGCACGCGGAAATCGCCAGCGCGATCCACAGTGCCAAGCATTGCCATTTTCCTCTCACGCCTTTTTCTCGCAGATTGACTTCCGCCGGGAAAACAAAAAGCGCCTGTCATCGCTGACAGGCGCTTTTGAAAATCAAATTTTTCCCGGTTCTCAGTTCGTCACGCGCATCGGCATGAGCACGTAGAGGAAGGAACCTTCAATGCGCAGGACGCCGGGGCTCATCTCGTCGATGAGGTCGAGGTAAACGTCGTTGGTGTCCAAGGCGCGCAGCGGGGCTTGGAGGAACTCGGGGTTGAAGGCGATCTGCATCGGCGGACCTTGATAGATCACGTCCATCGATTCCTGAGCCTCACCGACGTCCGGCGAGTTGGCGGTGACTTCGATGTGGTTCTCGCTGAAGACGAGCTTCACCGAGTTCGACTTGTCCGAGGAGAGCAGCGAAACGCGGCGGACGGTTTCGAGCAGCGCCTCGCGGCCGATGACGACGCGCTCGTTGCTGTCGCCGGGGATGACCTGGCGGTAGTTCGGATAGTTGCCCTCGATGAGCTTACTGGCGAGCAGGCTGTCGCCGATGGCGAAGGAAATCTGGCTGTCGCTGAGCTTGACGATGACCTCACCGGCATCGCCTAGCAGGCGTTGGAGTTCCTGCACGGCCTTGGTCGGGATGATGACGTCGGTCTCGTGGGAAGCGGGGAATTCGAGGTCGGCATCGACCATCGCGAGGCGGCGGCCGTCGGTGGCGACGAGGGTCATTTTGCCGTCGCGGAACGAGGCGAAAATGCCGTTGAGGACGTAGCGGGTTTCGTCGTTGGAGATGGCGTAGGAGGTTTTCTTGAGGCCGTCGCGGAGGGTCGCTTGCGGGATTTTGAAAACCTTGGCTCCCTCGAAATCAGGCAGTGGCGGAAACTCGGCTTCACCGAGGCCGATGATTTTGAAAAACGACGGGCCGCTGCGGATGGACGCATGGTTTTTCGCGTCAACGGAGACTTCGACCTCGCTGGAAGGAAGCTCGCGGATGATGCTCACGAGGCGCTTGGCGGGAAGCGTGGTGGCACCTTCCTTCTCGATCTGGGCTTCCACGGAGCCGGTGATTCCGACGTCGAGGTCCGTCGTGGTAAACTGGATGCGGCCGTCTTTGGCCACCAGCAGCACGTTGGAAAGAATCGGCAAAGTGGTGCGTGAGCTGACCACGTGTTGGACTTTTTGCAGGCCGTCGAGAAAGGCTTCCTTGGAGATGCGGAACTTCATAAATTAGAGACTGGGGAGTTGTTGGCACGCAGTTTCCGTTTTAGCCGCCCCTTGGCAAGCCTTCTGTGAATAATCCCGAAAGTCGAAGGTTTAACGGCGGAGTTGGGACTCGATGCGGGCGATACTTTCCTTCAATCCCGGCTCGCCATCGACCAGTCCGGCGACCTTTTTGCAGGCGTGGATGACGGTCCCGTGGTCGCGTCCGCCGAAGGCTTCGCCGATTTCCATCAGCGAGCCCTTGGTCAGCGAGCGGCTCAAATACATGGCCACTTGGCGGGGAAACGCGATGCTGGCGGGGCGGCGGCGGCTGGTCATGTCGGCCAGACGGACGTCGAAATGCTCGGCGACGGCCTTTTGGATGGCGTCGATGCTCACCTGGCGGCTGGCCTCCTCGCGGATGAGGTCGCGCAGCAGGTGCTCGACTTTTTCCACGGTCACGCTTTCGCCGGCGAGCGAGGCATAGGTGGCGACACGCATCAGCGCGCCTTCGAGGCGGCGGACGTTGGTGCGGATTTTCTCGGCCAGGAAACGCAGGACCGATTCGTCCACGCGGACTTTCCAGTCGATGGATTTCTTCTTGAGGATGGCCATCCGCGTCTCCATTTGCGGCGGCTGCATCTCGACGGTGAGGCCGCACTCAAAGCGGGAAATCAGGCGCGGCTCGAGGCTCTTGATCTCGCAGGCCGGGCGGTCACAGGTGAGGACGACCTGGTTGCGGCCGTCGAGCAGGGTGTTGAAAGTGTGGAAAAACTCCTCCTGCGAGCGCTCCTTGCCGGCGAGGAACTGGACGTCGTCGATGAGCAAAACATCCGAGCTGCGGTAGCGGCGGCGGAATTTCTCGATGTCGCCGCGGCGGATCGCGTCGATGAACTCGTTGGTGAATTTCTCGCAGGTCAGATAGATCACCCGCGAGCCCGGCTGGCGGCGGAGCAGTTCCTGGCCGATCGCCTGCATGAGGTGGGTTTTCCCGAGGCCCGGGCCGCCGTAAATGAACAGTGGATTGTAACCGACGCCGGATTTTTTAGCGACCGCCTCGCAAGCGGCGTGGGCGAACTGGCTGTTCGCGCCGACCACGAAGCTGGCGAAGGTGTGGGCCGGATTGAGGCCCGCCGCCTTGATGCGCTTGTCGAGCGCCTCGCCTTCGAGAGCAGCCGCCTTGGTCGGGCGGGATGGGAATGGCGAGTGTTTCGGGTGGCCGGTTCCCAAATCGTTAGGGCTGGCGATGTCCTCGCCGACGACGACCCGGACTTCCCGGACCTCGTCGAAAATCCCGGTCACCGCCATCGTGAGCTCGGGCAGGTAATTCGTCTCGATCCAGACTTGGTGGATTTCCCCGGGCACGGCGATCGAGGCGACGTCGTCCTCCACGCCTAACCAACGCGCGGCGCGGAACCAGCGTTGGAAGGCGTCGTTGCTGACCATCACCCGCAGGGCTTCGCAGACTTCATCCCATCCTCCGTTTTTTGAAAAAACTTCTTCAAAACTCCTCGCCGCTTCCTCAATCGCCACTTCAGCTGGTTCCATTATTAACGAGTCTTTTTAAAAATTACAGGGGGTCTCGTGATGCGCGGTCCAGAGTGGCCCGGCGCGGCGAGGTGCAAAAGATGAGCAGCTCAATCCGCTCGTGGGAAAGTTTTTTGCGGCCGTCTAACCAATGCTCGCGACGGGCCCTATTCCACAAGGGTTCCACAGATCATTTTTTTAAAAACTTGACCTCGATTTTGCTTCGGACTTCCGAAGCATCAGGACCGGTATTTCCCGGGAATCGACGCATCCGCTTAAAATCAAAGCACTCGCGGCGCTCTGGTTCTGTTACAATTTCGTCACGTCCGGCACCGGTCGATCCGGCGGATTCCAAGGCCGCCAAAATCAGGGAGATACACCGGCGGGAGCCTTGTGACTCTTGAAACATAGGGCCACGGCGACGGTCGCCAAGGTGCCGGCCATGATGCGCCAAGGGAATTCAATCACCGGCATCCATGCGAAATTTTTGTAGAGCGGGCCCCCTGAGACCATCTTCCAGACGTCGTTCGGCAGATTGCTGAGAATGGCGACGACGATGATCCCCGCAGCCATCGCGATCAGGTTGCCGGTCTCGCTGCCGCGCGTTTTCGTGAACAGCGCGACCATGAAAATCCCGAGCAGCGAGCCGTAGGTGTAGCCGAAGCTTCCGAGAATGATCACGATGATGCTGAGGCCGGGGTTGTGTGCCTTGACGAAGGCGGTCGCCAGTCCCACCAAAATGAGCACCAGCGCGAAGCCCACGGTGCTGAGCTTGATGATGCGCACCCGCACGCGGTCGTCATCGGGCGTCTTGAACCAGCGGAAATGGAAGTCGCGCGAGTAACTGGTAGCCAGCGAGTTCATCGCCGTGCCGAGCGAGCCCATCGTCGTCGCCAGCACCCCGGCGACGACCAGGCCGCGCAGCCCGCCGGGCATCACATCGACGACGAAATACGGGAAGATCCGCGTGTTGTCCGGCTTGCCCGCCGCCATCGGCAGCGCCGGGTCGTTGACGACGTGGCCGTAGTAAACGGAGAGCAGGATGCCGATCGTTAGAACGGCGTAAGTCACCGGGATGTCGGCCAGTCCGGAGAGGATCGTGGCCACCGCGCTCTGGCGTTTGTTCTTTGCGGTGAGCATGCGCTGCACCATGTCCTGGTCGGTGCCATGCGTCGCGAGCGTCACAAACAGCGAGCCGAAGAGCGCGGCCCAAACGGTGAACTCGCTTTCCAGCACGCTCTTAATCGCGCCCCAAGTGGAGCCGTAGTTTTTCACGAATTCCGGATCCGCCGGGACATCGCCGTTCCATTCCCAGAGCTTCAAATCATGCGGCCCGGTGAGAAAACTTTTCGCGCCCTCCCAGCCGCCGGGGATGTGGCCGAGCAGATACCAGACCGAGAACCCGAGCGCGCCGAAGAGCACCGCGATTTGCAACACATCCGTCCAGATCACCGCCTTGATTCCGCCCACCGCCGTGTAGGCTGCCGTGAGAATAGTGATGAGAACCAGCGCCCCGCCGGTGGCCCAGAATTGCTCCCAAGTGCCGAGCGGCCGTTCCGGATTCAGTTGATTCCAAATCACGATCATCAGCAGCGTCGGCACCCACAGCCGGGAGCCGCTGGCCAGCGAGCGGGTCACCAGGAAAATCACGCTCGCCACGCTGCGGGTGCGCGGGCCGAAGCGGATTTCGAGGAACTCGTAAATGCTCACCACGTTGTGTTTGTAAAACGCCGGGATGAATACCGCACTCACCACCAACCTCGCCAGCAAATAGCCCACCATCAGCTGGGCATACGTGTAGTTCTGCAACCGGAATCCCTCGCCCGGCGTGCCGAAAAACGTCCCCGCGCTGATCTCGGACGCGAGGATCGACGCCAGCACCGCCCACCACGGGATGGACCGGCCACCGAGCGCGAAATCCGAGACGTTTCCGCTCCGGCGGCTGAAATGCCAGCCGATGCCGATGATGATGGCGAAATAAATTCCAACGATGAAGAGATCCAACCACAAAGCCGACATGCGGCGCATGCTAGGGGGGCGGTCCGGCGATCCAAGTCCCAAGTTTCCGCCGCCGTTTCGCGGCGGCGCGAGGGTGCAGGACAAAAAAGTTATCCTAGACACGAATAGGACCGTGATAGACACCCACGGAGGGGCGGAACGTGTCCGCCCTGGCGGATAATGAGTCAATGCCTGGTCCGAAGGGCTTTTCCATTGGCGTTCCATCCTCACGGCGAACACGTTTCGCCGCTCCTTGAACTTTTTTGTCCCGCACCCGCGGCGCGATGCCGGGTAATTTTTCCCTTCCCAAACCGGAAGTCATGGATTACCCCTTCCGCCCCGCCTGAAATGGTGGTCGTAGCTCAGTTGGTAGAGCCCCGGATTGTGATTCCGGTTGTCGCGGGTTCGAGTCCCGTCGATCACCCCATCTTTCCCATCGGAATTTCAAGTGAGGTTCGGAAGGGAGGGGAGGAAACGTAGGAAAACGACTGATGCAGCCGCTGGAGAGCCGGATTCATTATAAATTTCGCAATTCGCTGTTACTGGCGGAGGCGCTGACGCATCCCAGCCTGGCATACGAGTCGCAGAAGCCGCACTTTGACAACCAGCGGATGGAATTCCTCGGCGATGCCGTCTTGCAGTTGGTCGTCACGGAAGAGCTTTTCAAAATGTTTCCGGATTTCACCGAAGGCCGGCTGACCAAGCTGCGCTCGCGGGTGGTTTCCCGCAGGGCGCTGGCCCGGTTCGCGATGGCGATCCATCTGGGCGACTACGTCTTGCTCGGCAAGGGTGAGGAAGCCACGGGCGGACGGCGGCGCCTGTCCACGCTGGCGGACGCGTTCGAGTCGCTGATCGGCGCGGTCTTTCTGGATACCGGGCTGATCCCCGCGCGGGACCTGATCCTGCGCCTTTTCGAAGCGGAGATCGGCAACATGATCACCAGTCCGGAAGAGCGGAACCCGAAGGGCGAGCTCCAGGAATTTTTACAAGCGATCCACCCGCAAGCGCCCGTTTACCGGGTGATCAGCGAGAGCGGCCCCGACCATCGGCGGGTTTTCCAATCCGAGGTTTCCTGGCAGGAAAAGATCCTCGCGACCGGGAAAGGGAAGAGCAAAAAGGAAGCGGAAGCCCGCGCCGCCGCGGAAGCCTTGCGCGCGCGATTGTGGGAGAAATAGCGGTGGCAAGCGGGCTCTCTATCAAGAAAGCTGCCTCGCGGCTTGCAGCGTGTTTTTCATCAACATGGCGATGGTCATCGGGCCGACGCCGCCGGGCACGGGGGTGATGGCGGAACAGAGCGGGGCGACTTCCTGATAGGCGACGTCGCCGGTGAGGCGGTAGCCGGATTTTTTGGTGGCGTCCGGGACGCGGTTGATGCCCACGTCGATGACGACGGCGCCGGGTTTCACCCAGTCGGCCTTGACCATTTCCGGGCGGCCGACGGCGGCGACGAGGATGTCCGCGCGGCGGCAGATGGCGGGCAGATCCTTGGAGCGCGAGTGGGCGATGGTGACGGTGGCGTTGGAAATCTTCGAGACTAACAAAAGCGCCATCGGCTTGCCGACGATCATGCTGCGGCCGATGACGACGGCCTCCGCGCCGTGGGTGTTGATACCGGAAACTTCGAGCAGTTTCATGCAGCCGGCGGGAGTGCAGGGGACGAAACCGCTCGGGTCTTCGAGCACGAGCTTGGCGACGTTTTCCGGGTGGAAGCCATCGACGTCCTTGCGCGGGTCGATCTCGCGGATGACGGCTTCCTCGTCGATGTGCTTGGGCGGCGGCGACTGGACGAGGATGCCGTGGATGGCGGGGTCGGCATTGAGATCGCGGACGACCCGGAGCAGCTCCTCCTGCGTGGTTTCCGCCGGAAGTTCGATTTTGAGCGAGTGGAATCCGAGCTCGGCGCAGGTGCGGGCTTTCGAGCCGACATAGACTTGCGAGGCGGGATCGCTGCCGACGAGCACCACGGCGAGGCCGGGCTGGATGCCTTTGGCTAACAGCGCGGCGGTTTCCGCGCGGCACTCGTCGAGCACGGCGGCGGCTACGGATTTTCCATCGAGGATTTTCGGGGAGTTCATTGGGAGAAAAAATTTCAGGCGTCGTCGGTGCCCGCGAGCAGGATCGCCTGGACCCGCTTGCGGTAAGTTTCGAAGGCAGCTTCATCGAGCTTGGGCGGAACGACAAGCATCTCGTCGAAAATGACGGTGACGCGGCTGAACGGCTTGGGGATCACCAGGCGGTCCCAGGTTTTCAAGCGCCAGGCGGAAGAATACACCGCGTGGATCGGGATGATGGGCGCGCCGGAGGATTCTGCTAGCTTGATGACGCCGGCATGAAATCCATAGCGCGGGCCGCGCGGGCCGTCGGGCGTGATGCAGACGTCGAGCCCGTCCTTGAGCGCGCGCTTCATGCCGATCAACGCCGCGACCGCCCGCCGCGAGGACGAGCCGCGCACCGCGCCGATGCCAAACACGGCCATCGCCCGCGCCAGGATCGCCCCGTCCTTGCTCGCGCTGGTTAGAACGACCGATTGCCGGAAGTTCCCGCCGGTCCGCCACCAGATCGGCGGGATGGTGAAAATCCGGTTGTGCCAGAGGGCGAAAATGACCGGGCCTAGCGGGTTTTCCGGAGTGGTCACGCCGCAGCGGTCATCGACTTCGTAGCGCAGGGTCTTGGCCCAGCAACGCATGAACCAGCCCGTGAGCGAGCCGAGGATTTCCGCCTTGCGGTCTCCACGGATCTCGGTGCTTTTGGCCCTGCTCATCAGTTAGGTTAAAGGAATCCGGCGGGGTGAAGGGTGTCCACGAGGTATTGCTGGCGGGACATCAGCTCCTGATACATCTCGTGCGCCTGCGGGTCCGGATCGCAGCGCGATTCGGAATCGCCGGCCACCAGGTAGCTGGCGATTTCCTCGAATCCTAACGACTCGCCGCTTTGATGGAAAAACGCGACCGCCGCCTGCATCGCAGCGCCCACTGCCGCTCCCTGGCGACTGGAAACAGGCACCACCGGCGCGCCGAAAACATCCGCCAGCATCTGCCGCGTCACCGGACTCACCACGCCCGGTCCTAGCAGACGGATTTCCGGTGGGTCGAAGCCGAGATCGCGCAACCGGCTCATCGCGTAGCCGAGGCCGAGCGCGACGCCCTCCGCCGCAGCGCGCGCCATGTGGGCGGGCGTGAAATTTCCCGGCGTGATGCCGTGCAGCACGCCCGTGCCGTCGGGCAGCCGGGGAATGGATTCTCCCGTGAAATAAGGCAACAGCAACAGCCCGTCCGCACCCGGAGAGACACTCGCCACCATCGCTTCGAATTGCTCCATACTCCATCCGTAGTGACGCCGCATGACTTCCGGCGCCACCGCGGTGTTCGTCGTGGTGCCGAGTCCGAGCCAGCTGCCGGTCGCGTTGCAAAGCGGCGTGATTTCCCCCCGATAGTCGATCACCGGCGAGTCACCCACGCCGACGATCACGCCCGCCGAGCCGAGCTCCACCGCCACCGTGCCATTCGTGACGCAGCCTGCGGCGAGCGCGGCTAACATCGGCGCGGCGCTGCCAGCTCCCACCTGCACCCTGTCGGAAACTCCCCACTCGCGGGCGAGCGCGGGCCGCAGCAAGCCGCGCGGCTGGTCCGACGCGCCGACCGGCGGCAGCAGCGAGGCGAGCTGCGGGTCGATGAAATCCAACAGCTCCGCCGACCACTTCCGCGTCCGGATGTCGAGCAAGCCGGTGCCCGAAGCGCTGCCCGCCTCGGTCGCCCGCTCGCCGGTGAGCCAGTAAGCGATGAAATCCTGCGCGGTCAGCAAGCTCGCCGCCCTTTGAAAATGATAGGGCTCGTGCTGTTTCAGCCACAAGCATTCCGCCGCCGCGGATTCCACGCCCGGTGCTTGCCCCGCGATTTCTATCAGTCCCGGCGCGCCGCCAAACGCGCGGGCGATTTCATTCGCCTGGCGCTTCACCGAAATATCGCCCGCCAATTTTGTCGGGCGGATGATTCGGTTTGCCTCGTCTAGCAGGACCAAGCCGCGTTGCGGGCCCGCGATACCGATCGCCGCGAGGAGCTCTTTCTGACCTTCCAGCGCCGCCAGACATTGCCGCACCGCACGGTCCACGGCGTCGATCCATTGCGCCGGGTTCTGCTCGCGGTAGCCAGCCGGCAGGCCTTCGATCCAATCGTGCGGGACCCACGCCTCGGCACGGATTACCGCGGATTCCAGATCCAAGACCACGGCGCGGGTGCCGCCGTGACCGATTTCAATCCCCAGAAAGTGCATGATCGTTGTGGCCGTCCGCCGGGCGGACGGCGTGAGTTTCGCCACACCAAGCGCTTTGACAAGCCCCGCCGTGCGGAAAACCCCAGACGAGCGGGCGTTTGACAGGTTTTCTGAATTCCGATAATTCATTTTTATGAACGACACGCCGCAGGACGCCTGGTTTTACTCACGCGAAGGAGAACGCATCGGGCCGGTGACTTTCGCCGATCTTCAAATCAAAGCGTCCGAAGCCGCCCTCAATCCGCGCCTCGACATGGTCTGGACGCACGGCATGGCCGAGTGGAAATCGGCGGGCGAAATCGAGGGACTGTTCGAGCGGCGGAACGCACCCGCGCCAACGGAAAGCCTCGCACCCGCGGCCGATCCCTACTCGCCGCCGCAACAGGAATCGCCCGAGAATTTCATGGCCAAGGAGGGCGAATGGCCCGGTGCGCGGCGACGGAGCTTTCTCATCGCCACCTTGATTTTCCCGTTCGTGTGGGCCTTTGGATTCGCCGCCGCGGCACCTTTTCTGGGCGGCCGGTTCGGCCCGGAAATCATGGGATTCGCCGCTATCGGGATGAATTTCATCCCGTTCATCGTGGGCCTTTATTTCGGACTCCAGCGCCTCGTGAACCTCGGAATGAGCCGCTGGTGGTATCTCGGAAATTTCGTGCCGATCCTGAATTTCTGGGTCGGCTACCGTTGTTTCGCCTGCCCCGCCGGATACGCCTATCACAAGAAGCTCGACGGTGCCGGCGTCTTCCTCGCCATCGTTTACTGGCTGCTGATCGCCATCGTCCTGCTGGCCGTCGCCGCAGTGGTCGCCTTGATGCTCGGAGCCATTGGATCGCCTGAAATCCAGGAACAAGTCCGTGAAGCCATCCGCGCCATGAACGCGCCCAAACCGTGATCCAGTATTCCAAACAAGCCGACGAGCGCCGCGAGGCCGGGCCGATGGAATGCTGGTGCCTGCATGGCGCCGTCGGCATGGCGGCGGACTGGCGCGGCTTCGCGAAAAACCTGGCGGCCGCCGCGATCGGCTCGCGGGCGGTGGACTTGTGGCGCTTTCTCGAATGCTGCCCGCTGCAGCTTCCCGACTTCGCCAAGTCCCTCAACGCCGACGCCGGCGGCGAGGTCTTCCGCGGCAACGGCCGCGCCCTGCTAGGCTACTCGATGGGCGGCCGCCTGGCACTCCACGCGCTGCTAGAGAAGGAGCATCCGTGGCAGGCCGCCGTCATCATTTCCGCCCACCCCGGCCTTGAAACCGAGCCGGAGCGAGCTGCCAGACGGGCAGGCGACACCGAGTGGGCGACTCAGGCGCTGGCCGGAAACTGGCAGACATTTCTCGACGCGTGGAACGCCCAGACCGTCCTCGGCAACACGCCGCCGCGCGACCCGCAAGCCTCCGGCAGCCTCGTCGCGCGCCGCCGCGAGATCGCCCGCAGCTTCGTCGATTGGTCGCTCGGCGCCCAGCAACCACTGTGGGAGCGGCTGCCTGAAATCAACGTCCCGGTGCTGTGGATCGCCGGGGAAAACGACGCGAAATTCCGCGCTCTGGCAGAGCGCGCGGTTGCGCAAATCCCCCGCGTCACGCTGGCAATCGCGCCCGGCTCCGGCCACCGCGTGCCGTGGGAAGCCGGAAATTGGCTCGCGCAACGAGTCGCGCATTTCCTGAAGGCCGGCCGCTGAATGTCCCTTGAATGTTTCCCGGCCAATTCCCAGTATCCGCGCGATGCAGGTAGTACGGCCATCGAATCTTCCGATCCTCCTCGTGCTCGCCGCGCTGGCGGGGGCTGTTGGATTTCTAATCAAACATCAGGCGGCGGAGATCGATGCGGACTCGCCGTTAGCAATGCCGACCCACGGCGAGCCGGACCATCGCTTCCATTTTCTATCTGCCTGGCAGACGGCGCAAATCCCGCGGGCGCTGCGGTTTGATCCGCCGATGGGATCGGACCACGCGGGGTTGGTTTATAACGCGCAGAAGTTTTGGGAAATGAACGAGCGGCGCGGCGGTCATCACACGGGCGACGATTTGAACGGCATCGGCGGGATGAACACCGATCTGGGAGACCCGGTGTTCTGCACCGCGGACGGGCTGGTCGTTTACGCCGGCGAGCCGTCGCCCGGATGGGGGGAACTGGTCGTCATCGCGCACACCGCGGCGGACGGGCGGCCGTTGCATTCGATGTACGCGCACTTGCACCGGATCGATGTCGCGCCCGGCGCGCTCGTCCCGCGCGGCGGGAAAGTGGGCACCGTGGGCACGGCGAACGGTTATTATCCGGCGCACCTGCATTTCGAAATGCGGACCAGCGACGGCGTGGACATCGGCGCGGGTTACGCGATGTTTCCGCTCAACCGGCTCGATCCGGCGGCGACGATCGCGTCCTTGCGGAACGCCGGCGACGACGAACTCTCGCCCGCTCCGCTGGCCCGCATGCTCGCCGCCGACGGCATGCGATGAGCTTGCTTTGCCCGGCGGCAGCGGCTACCACGGCCGCGGATTCATGAAAACTGCACCACTCTCCGCCTATCAGGAAACCCTCGGCATGATCTATTTCGCCCGGATGCTCGACAAGATCCGGCTGCATGCGGCGGGCACGCTGCGGGAGGATTTTTGTGACAACCTCGGCTCGGGCTTCGACGGCCGCTGCGCGGATTTCCTGCGGGTGAAATACGACGATCTCGCGGCGCGCGTGCTGCAAGGCGGCAGCGACGAGGAGATCCTGAAATGGTGTTTCGAAACCGGTCGCGAGCTTACCGAGGGCGACATTTTCATCTGGAACAACTACCTGAAAAAAGTCGGCTGGAAGGACGGCGTCAGCGAGATCCTGGGCCGCCGGAAAAAGGAGAGCGGTCTCGAAGCACGCGATGAGATCGAGACGATGCTCGAGTATTTCGAATACGACGAAGGCCGGAAATCCTGAAGGCTTTACACCTAAGAGCGTGGGCCTTTGAATTTCCCCGCCAGCCAAGAAAAAGCCATGTCACTCACGATCAAACCGAAATCCGAATGCGCCTTCGACCAACTCTCGATGGGCGAAGTCATGCTCCGTCTCGATCCCGGCGAGGGCCGCATCCGTACCGCACGCCAATTCCAAGCCTGGGAAGGCGGCGGCGAATATAACACCTCGCGCGGCCTGCGGAAATGCTTCGGCTACAAGACCGCCGTGGTCACCGCTTTCGTCGATAACGAGGTCGGCCACCTGATCGAGGATTTCATCATGCAGGGCGGCGTGGCCACGGATTTCATCCAATGGCGCGAGGACGACGGCATCGGGCGCAAGGTGCGCAACGGCCTGAATTTCACCGAGCGCGGCTTCGGCATCCGCGGTGCGGTTGGAAATCCCGACCGCGGCAACACCGCCGCCTCCCAGCTCAAGCCGGGCGACGTCGATTGGGATCACATCTTCGGCAAACTTGGCGTCCGTTGGTTCCACACCGGCGGCATCTTCGCCGCGCTGTCGGAATCCACCGCAGCCCTCACCGTGGAAGCCGTGAAGGCAGCTAACAAACACGGCACCGTCGTTTCCTACGATCTCAACTACCGCCCGTCGCTCTGGAAGACCATCGGCGGCCTGGGGAAAGCGCAGGAAGTGAACCGCGAAATCGCGAAATACGTCGATGTCATGATCGGCAACGAGGAGGATTTCACCGCCTCGCTCGGCTTCGAGGTCGAGGGCGTGGACCACAACATTTCCGCCATCGAGCTCGACGCCTTCAAGGCGATGATTGAAACCGCGGTGAAGACCTTCCCGAACTTCAAGGTCGCCGCCACCACCCTGCGCGGCGTCATTTCCGCGACCGTCAATGACTGGTCCGCGATCCTCTGGCACGCCGGGAAATTCCACGAAAGCCGCAAATACCCCGGCTTGGAAATCATGGACCGCGTCGGCGGCGGTGACAGTTTCGCAAGCGGCCTGCAGTTCGGATTCCTCGAGTTCAACGACGCCCAGAAAGCCGTCGAATACGGCGCCGCCCACGGCGCGCTCGCTTCCACCACGCCCGGCGACACCTCGATGGTCACCCGCAAGGAAGTCGAAAAGCAAATCGGCGGCGGCGGCGCGCGGGTCGTGCGCTAAAATGTGTTCCGGCTGTCTCAGCCGGATCCGGAGGCTCCGCTCCCGACTGAGACAGTCGGGACACTTTATTTCAGCCGCCGCCAATCTCCAACGTTTCCTCGGCAGCCCCCGCGTCTCCATTCTCCTGCCGGACGAGCAGACCACCCATCACTACGCGCAGCTTTACCAGCAGCTCCGCAAAAAAGGGGTCGCCATCCCGACCAACGACCTCTGGATCGCCGCCCTCGTGGTCCAGCACAACCTCGTGCTCAAGGAAGTAACCGATGCTTGATTTCCACGAGGGTTGAATGGGAAGCGAGGAATTTTTCGGGGAAATCGTTAGGTGTTCGTTCCGTCAATGATCGGTTATCATCACCGATGATTGAGGATTTAGAGAGCGGAAGAATGTGCGGGGGGATTTGCTGAAACCACATGATGAGCATCGGGCCGCCGGAACCGGAGAGCGCAAGGTCGAGCGCGTGTGCCTGGCCATCCGCCTGCCGGCGTAAGGGGATGGGAGGTCTCCTCCCATCTTTCCAATGGGCGGGACGTCCATTCCCCTTATTTTGAGGCGTTTCGCACTTCTTCGGCGATGATCTTGAGCCCGTCGCGGACCACGGCTTCGTCCATGGCGTAGGAAACGCGGATGCACTCGTGGCGGTGCGGCCAGTTTGCGTCCTCGTGACCGAAGAAGAAGTGGTGGCCGGGGATGACGAGGACCTCGCGTTTTTTGAGGCGTTCGTAGAGTTCCTGCGAGGTGATCGGCAGGCCGGGAAACCAGAACCAGAGGAACAGCGCGCCCTCGCTGCGGTGCATGAACCAGTCGATGTCGTCGCCGAAGGCGTCCATCGCGGCCTGGCGGGCGAGCTGGCATTTTTCCTGGTAGAACGGACGCACCACCTCGCGGCTGAGGCGGAGGATCTCGCCGGACTTGATCAGCGGCAGGGTGATTTGCTGGCCGATGTTAGGATTGGAGAGGCCGGCGATGGCGCTCATCGAGCCGAGCGCGCGGATGATTTCCGGCGGGCCGATGACGATGCCGGTGCGGGTGCCGGGCAGGCCGAGTTTCGAGAGGCTGAGCGTCAAGATCACGTGCGGCTCCCAGAACGGCGTGGCGTCGGCGAAGATGATGCCGGGGAAGGGCGCGCCATACGCGTTGTCGATGATGAGCGGGATGTCGTGCTCCTTCGCGATGGCGGAGAGGCGGGCGATTTCCTCGTCGGTGAGGACGTTGCCGGTGGGATTGGTCGGGCGCGAGGCGCAGATCGCGGCGATGTCGGGGGTGACTTCGAGGTGGTCGAAATCGACGCGGTATTTGAATTCGTGCGGGCCGGTTTTTTCAATGAGCGGGGGGACGGCGCGGAACAGGTCGCCGCTGGCGCCCTGGTTCGCGTAGCCGATGTATTCCGGGACCAGCGGGAGCAGGATTTTGCGGCGGGTGCCGTCGGGCATCGGTCCGGCGAGGAGATTGAAGAGGAAATAAAAGGCGGTCTGGCCGCCGCTGGTGACGCCGACGTTCTCCGGGCCGAGCTCCCAGCCGAAGGTCTCGCGGAAGAGCGTGGCGATGGCTTGGATGAAATGCGGGTTTCCGCCGGGCGGGTCGTAGGTGGTGAGCGCGCGCTCGAGGCCGCCCATTTCCTCCATCAGTTCGTGGAGCCGCCGCCGCCAGACGGCGTTGATCTCGGGAATGCGGGCGGGTTGGCCGCCGCCGAGCATTTTCAGGTCCGGGCCGCCGCTGGCGAGGGCGTGGCCAAGGTCGTCCATCAGCTCGCCGATTCCGCTGCCGCAGCCGAGGTGTTGGCCAAATTGTGAGAATTGGTATGACATATCCGGATGCCACGTTCTAGGATGCGCGCGAACTTCAAACAACCAACAAACCACCATGTCCATCAAAGTCGGCGACCAAGCCCCAGATTTCACCCTCGTCAGCAAAACCGCCAACGGACCCGAGCTGGTCACGTTGAGCGAGCTTGTTGGAAAATCCAACATCGTCCTGCTGTTCGTGCCGATGGCCTTCACCGGCGGCTGCACGACGGAGTTCTGCGAGATTTCCAAGGGGATTTCCGATTACGACGCGCTCGACGCGAAGGTGCTCGGGATTTCCGGCGACAATCCGTTCGCGCAGGAAGCCTGGGCGCAAAAGGAAGGCATCACGATCTCGCTGCTCAGCGACTACGAGCACAAGGTGACCGAGGCTTACGGCGTGGCTTACGACCAGTTCCTGCCCGCGAAGAACCTGATCATGGGCGGCGTTTCGAAGCGTTCCGCCTTCGTGGTGGATAAGGCCGGCGTCGTCCAATACGCCGAGGTGCTCGAAAATCCCGGCGACATGCCGAACTTCGAGGCGATCAAGGCGACCTTGCGCGCGCTCTGAGAAATCCGAGTTTCTCATTTCAAACAAGCCGTCGAAAAATATCCCGGCGGCTTTTTCATGCTCCTCTGAACAAGTGGGTTGGCATTCTTCAAAATCATCTGACTTGAAGCGTTTTTTTCAATCCGAAGCTGGCACTGTCGTGCTGTGGGTCGTCTCCGCAGTCATCTTGGCTGCGGTGATCACGCCGTGGATCTATCGGGCGGGAGATGGGTTGGCGAACGCCGCTGCGGCCCGGGATTTGCCCGCCGCTCTTGAATGGCTTGGCGCGGCGTGTGGCCGGGCGTGCCTCAGTCGGTATTTCAGCCGCGCACTGGTGATTTCGGCGCTGGCGTTGCTGCCGTTTTTATTTCGTAGAATCCGCCGGATCCGCTCCGGCACAGGCGCGGACGGAGTGGCTACGCGGCGGGTTTCCTGGCAATCCATGCTGGTCCAGATCGCTGCGGGATGCGTCATCGCGGGCGGTCTGTTGTGGGCGACGGGTGCGGTCCTAGAGACGTTGGGAGCATACGTCCCGAAGAACAAAGTGCCCGGTATTGGAAAGCTGGTTAGGGGGATTTTACCCGCAGCGATCGGAGCTTCATTGTTGGAGGAATGGCTGTTCCGCGGGCTTCTACTAGGACTCTGGCTGAAATTCGCCAAACCGCTCGCCGCCTGTCTCGGCTCCTCGCTTGTTTTCGCCTTCGTCCACTTCTTACGGCCGCCGGACGGGGCAATCATCGCCGCGCCCGGAGCTCCGCTGGCGGGCTTCGAACTGTTGGGGAAAATCCTGCTTCACTTCACGGACCCGCGGTTTTTCGTCACGGATTTCGCGACCTTGTTCGTCATCGGGATGATCCTTGCGAGAGCTCGCCTGCGGACCGGGGCATTGTGGTTTTCGATCGGCCTCCACGCCGGTTGGATCCTCGCGTTCAAGTCGTTCAACATGATTTATCAATCCGTGCCCGCTCATCCGCTGCGGCCGTGGGGCGTGGGCGACTCGCTGTATTCCGGGGTTTTGCCACTGCTCACGCTCGGGCTAACCGCAGTGATTTGCCACTTTGTTTTGAAGCGTTTTGAAACGACGCGGGCGCTCGGTTAGCCGCGCATCACGGTGACGGCGACGACTTTTTGAAAGCCCGCGCGGCGGAGGATTTTCGCGCACTCGTCCACGGTCGAGCCGGTGGTCAGCACGTCATCGACGAGCACCACGCCCGCCGGGGATTGTTCCATCTGGCGGCGTCCGGCAGCGGTGATGACGAAGGCGCCGCGGAGGTTTTCCAAGCGCTGCGAGCGGGTGAGCGCGGTCTGGTGCTCAGTGGCGCGGATCCGTGACAGCACTCGGACGACGGGCAAGCCGGTATGCGCGGAGAGCACTCGGGAGATTTCCTCGGCCTGGTTGAAATGGCGGTGTTGGAAGCGCTTGCGGTGCAGCGGCACGGGCACTAACAGCCAGTTTCCTGCGAGCGCCGGGGCGAGCCGCGGATCGGCAAACGCCTCTGCGGCGAGACGGCCGAGGTCCTTCGCCAAGTGGAGTTCCCGGCCGTATTTCAAGCGGTGAATGATTTCCAGCGTGCGCTCATCGCGGACCATCGCCGGCCGCGCGAACTCGAAGGCGAACTTGAGTTTGCTGCAATTCGGGCAGGCGAACGGGCCATCGATTTCTCCCGGAAACGGCTCGCCGCAGCTTTGGCAAAACGGCTCGGCGAGCCGCGGCAAGTCCGCGTCGCATGCATCGCACAAAGCCCGGCCGTCGGATAGATTTTCCCGGCAGAGCACGCAGGCCGGCGGATAGAGCAGGTCCAGGCCGCGGGACACCAGCTTGCGCCAGCCGCGGATTTCAAGCCGGGGTGTCGGTGTCATCGGCGGGCGCGGTGAGGTAGTTGACGAGGACTCCCGCGAGGAGAATGCCGTCGAGCGGAACCAAGCCTTGTTGCAGCGCCGCGCCGGAAATCACCCACGTGATAGAGTCCGGGCGATTTGCCGCCATGGTCACGCTGCCGAGGATGGCGTTGGTGAAAATCCAGCCGGCATGAAGCCCGACGGGCAGCCACAGCGAGGCGGTCCGCCAGCGGGCGTAAGCGAGCACGCCGCCAAGGGCGAGCAGCGGCGTGAAGGTCCCCAGAACGACGCGCGGCTCGGAAAATTGCGCGGCGATTTTCCGCAACAACTCGAAGCCCACGCCAGCCGCGTCCGGATCCGCGACGTTCAGGCCCGGCGGCGGATTGAGGAAATGCACGAGCGCGAAAAGCACCGCCGCCAGGCCGAGCGCCGCCGCCGGCCGCATCGCCCGCAGGAAGATCCCCATCGCGATTCCGCGGAACAGGATTTCCTGCAAAACTGCCAGCCCGAGCGCGGTCGCGAACGCCCGCAGCACGAGCTTCGCCACGCCATCACCCGGAGTTTTCCACTCGAAAATCCCGGCCAGAACCATCACCCCGGCGATCAGGAGAAACAGCGCGGTGACGAGGAAAAACCCGGTCACGCCTTGCCGCAGCCCGTGCGGATTCCTCACCAGCCGTTGTCCGCCAGCACTCGACCTCGCGCTTTCCGGCAAGCGAAACGACCAGGGATTCCCGCCCGCCGCCGCCCGTCCGCCGCGCAGCCCATGCATGAACGGCAGGAACAGGATCGCCGCGAAAACCGCCACCCCCACCTTGAAAAACCCCGGGAAATCCGTCGTCCGGCAAATCTCCGCCAGCCACTCCAGCGGGCCGTTGGTTTGCTTGGTGGCGCAGATTTCCGCAATGGCTTTTCCGGCATCGTAAAGCAGCGGGGAAACCCACGTGCCCAACAGCACCGAAGCCATGGCATAGAGCCATACTTTGAAGACATCACTGGAAGCCTCGCTGCGCATGGGCGGCATCTTGTCGTGGGTTAGATAAAATGAAAGCCTTGGATCGGTGATTTTACGATGGCGCGCGTTTCCCCACGCTTTTAGGCTCCCGTCATGGTCAGCATCGAACCGGTCGGAAACATCCTCAGCCAATGGGGCGAAGGCCCTGTCTGGTGGCGCGGCGCGCTCTATTTCGTGGATATCGAGGGCCACCGCGTCCATCGATTCGACCCGGCGGATGGCAGCGAGAAATCCTGGGACGTCGGCTGGCGCGTGGGCACCGTGGTCCCCCGCGAGAGCGGCGGACTGGTCATCGCGGGCGATCACGGGTTGTTTTTTCTCGATGAGGAAAGCGGCCAGATCACCCCGATCGCCGACCCGGAACCGGACAAGCCGGACAACCGTTTCAACGACGGCAAGTGCTCCCCCGACGGCCGGTTTTTCGCCGGAACCATCAGCCTGGTGAAGAAAACCGGCGATGCCCGGCTCTACCGGCTCGACCCGGATCTCACGCTCCACGAAGCCTTCGGCCCGGTCACTAATTCCAACGGCATCGTCTGGTCGGCCGACGGGAAAACGGTTTTTTACATCGATACGCCGCGCCAGGAAGTGCTCGCGTTCGACTACGAAGACGGCCACCTGCGGAACATGCGCGGCGTGGTTTCCACCTCGCATCTCGACTCCTCGCCGGACGGAATGACGATCGATGCGGACGGGAATTTATGGATCGCGTTTTGTCACGGCGCCTGCGTCGTTTGCTTCGATCCACAGTCGGGCGAGGAGCTGCGGCGCGTCGAACTGCCGTGTCTGGAAACGACCGCCTGCGCGTTCGGCGGGCCGGATTTGGCGGATCTTTACGTGACCACCGGCGTCCACAAATCGGTCGTCGAGGAGCACGCCGGGCGCTTGTTCGTGATCCGCGGGCTGGGAGTCCGGGGACTGCCCGCAAATGCCTTCGCGGGTTGAGCGGCCGACGGTTTTTGGAAAAAACGGGAAGCGTGGATCGTTATCGTGATGTAAGAATGTCCGTCGCTCAAAATTCATGAAAATCACGCCACTCACCGCCCTCGCCGCCCTTGTCCTCATCGGAGTTGGAGGCTTCATGGCGGGCCGCGTCTCATCTCCGGCCTCGTCGGAGAAAGATCAATCCGGCCCGGCTGAAACCCGGTCAACCCGCGCGTCAGCGCGGGATTCTGCTGAAAATGGCGGGCAAACCAAAAATTCCTCACACCCCACCCGCCCGGAGCGCGACGCGAAATTAACCATTCAAGACCGCCTGGCGCGCTTAGAATCGATCATCCGTGGCGAAAATCCGCTGGACCGCAACCGCGCCTTGCTCGCTTTCATCGATCAGCTTGCACCCGGCGATTTCGAGCAAGCCGTCGCCCATTTCCGCAGTCTCGGCCTCACCGAAGGCCGCATGGGCGAATATTCCCTGCTGCTAACCGCATGGGCTCAGGCCGATCCTTTGTCAGCCCTTGCGTATGCCAAGGAAAACACCACGGGCGGATACGCCGCGGGCACCATTCTCACCTCCTGGGCCTCGAATGATCCGGAAGCCGCCATCCGTTGGGCAAAGGCAAATCACCCGGGAGAAGAGGCCAATCCCTACATGCCCGGAATCATCCGCGGCATCGCCGCATCCGATCCCACGCGGGCCACCGAACTCCTCACCAGCATGCCCAAAAGCGTGGAACGCGGCAAAGCCCTCGATTTCATTTTACCGCATCTCCTCCAGCAAGGCACGGAAGCGACCCGCTCCTGGATCGCCGCCATCACCGATGACGCCCTCCGCAACGGCGCCATCATGCGCGCCGCGGAACCGCTCGCCGCCTCGGATCCCGCGGGGACCGCCTCCTGGCTTCTCGCCAACCCCGGCGAAGCCGCCCAGCGCCGCATGGATGATGTTTATAACGTCTGGTCGAAAAAAGACGAACAAGCCGCTTGGAGTTCCTTCAGCACCCTTCCCACCGGCGATGCGCGCAGCAACGCGCTCCGCGGCATCATCAACGGCGTGGCCGGAGACAATCCGAAGGCCGCAGTCTCCCTGATGGACCGCTTCCCGAACGACGTGAACGACCGGATGGTGCAGCATTTCGTCTGGCGCTCCTTTGACAGCGATCCTCTCACCTCCATCAATGCAATCACCCGGATGGGCGACCAGCAGCGACGCGATGCCATGTATCGCCGCACTTTTGAAGCATGGCAAGAGCAGGACCCGACCTCCGCCGATACCTGGCTGCGCCAGAATTCCGGATCTTCCGCGGTGTTCGCCCCGCGTTGACATCCGCTTCCGGTCCGTCCAACGTCCCGCCCATGGACACGATGAAACTTCTTCTTGGCGCGACCATCGCGCTGCTGCTCGGCGCGCTGGCCGTCTCCTGGCAAAGCATGAAGCAGGGCGTGAAAAACACTCCGCAGGATGAAATCGCCCGCCTTCAAAAACAAGTGAAGGAGCTTCGCGCCGAGCAGGACAACCTCAAGATGCAGCGCGAGTTGCAACTGCTCCGCAGCCAACCCGTCCAAACGCCCGGCAGCCCCGAACTCGAGGCGATGAAGCACCAGCTCGAGCAAAACAAGCGCGCCCTCGAAGAAATCGAGCTCCGCAAGGAAGCGGAAGCCCGTGACAAGAAAGTCGCCGATCTCGAAGAGCTCGAGATGGACAAGCGCGGGCTCGAATCCAAGGACAGCGAGCTCCGCCGCGCCCGCATGATCAGCGACGCCCTGCTCATCGGCCGCATCAAGGAATACGTCGAAGACGCGCAATACGGCGGCTTCGTCACCTTTGAAGTTCTTATGCCGGAGCAGGTCCAGGCCGGCGTCACCGTCGCGATCCGCCGCAAGACCGGCATCCTCGGCCAGCTCAAGGTTTCCGACATCACCGCCGAGGGCGCCATCGCCAACCCGCTGCCAGGCTTCGGCCCGGTCAAGCCGCAGGTCGGCGACGAACTCATCCTGCCGCCACAGTATTAAGGTAAAAGCTGAGAAGCTGAAATTGCTTCGCCCGCCCCTTTCTCTTATCTCAGCGTTTCAGTTTTTCAGCATTTGCCTCCGGCCATGCCAGCCAGGGCTTCGCCAAATTTTCCAAGTTCGCTACCGCTCACAACGCATTCAGAATTTATCATGACAACTGTTGGTCTCATCTCACTCGGCTGCGCCAAGAACCTCATCGACTCGGAAGTCATGATCGGCCACCTCGCCCAAGCCGGCATGTCTCTCACTCCGGATCCGGAACTCGCGGATGTCCTCATCATCAACACCTGCTCGTTCATCGACATGGCGAAGCAGGAGTCCATCGACGCCATCTTCGGCGCAGTGAAGGACCGCGCCGATGATCCGGACCGCGCGCGCCAGAAAATCATCGTCGCCGGCTGCCTGTCACAACGCTTTGCCAAGGACCTGCCAGGCATCATGCCCGAGGTGGATGCCTTCATCGGCCTCGATCAAATCACCAAGGTCGCCCCGATCATCGAGAACCTGCTAGGCAAGAAAAACGATTCGGAAGTTCAAAAAACCGAAGGTCCGTCCGCCACCGAAGATCCCCGGGATTTCGTCACGCTCAAGCCGCAATACGTCCCGGACTACTCGACGCCGCGCATCCGCCTCACGCCCGACCATTTCGCCTACGTGAAAATCGCCGAGGGCTGCAACCACACCTGCACCTTCTGCATCATCCCGACCATCCGCGGCAAACACCGCTCGCGGACGCAGGATTCAGTCGTTCGAGAAGTCCAAGCGCTCGTCGCATCCGGGGTGAAGGAAATCAATCTCATCTCTCAGGACACCACCTACTTCGGCATGGACCAGTGGGAAGGCAAACGCCCGACACCCAGCTCGCCCGTCGATTCTAGCAGAGGCGAATCACTCTCCACCCTGCTTCGCGAGATCAACAAGATCGAAGGCGATTTCTGGGTCCGCCTGCTCTACACCCACCCCGCGCATTGGTCGGACGAACTCATCACCACCATCGCCGAGTGCGACAAGGTCGCGAAATACGTCGACATCCCGCTCCAGCATATTTCCGACCGCATGCTCACCGCCATGAAGCGCGTGACCAGCGGCGACTATATCCGCGACCTGCTGCGCCGCATGCGAGCCGGCATCCCCGGCCTCGGCATCCGCACCACCTTCATCGTCGGCTTCCCCGGCGAGACCGAAGAGGATTTCCAAGAGCTGTTGGAGTTCATCCGCGAGTTCCGCTTCGAGCGCGCCGGCGTTTTCCAATACTCCAAGGAAGAAGGCACTCGAGCTCACAAGATGGACGGCCACCTCCACCACGCCACCCGCAAGAGCCGCTGGTCGCGCGCCATGGCCGAGCTCCAACGCATCGCCGGAGAAACCAACCAAGCGCAAGTCGGCAAAGCCGTCCGCGTGTTAGTCGAGCAACCCGGCATCGCCCGCACCCAGTGGGACGCCCCTGAGATCGACGGCTCCGTCATGGTGGACGAGAGCATCCCCGTCGGCGAGTTCGCGGATATCACCATCGGCGACTGGCGCGGGTATGACCTTGTTGCCGCGAGGTGACGAGGAGCTGATAGATTTTCGTTCAGGCTTTGGGCGTCAATATTCATGATAGCACTCTTCGCGATCATCCCACTGATTCCGTGCGCTGTGAATCTATCATTTCCGGTGTGGATCGCTTGTTGTTTCCGCCGTTATCCCCCCCCTCTGGAGCATCTTCTGTTTGCTGGTCCTCGGAATCGGGACGATTCGCCTGCTCTTCCTGGTTGGCATGTCACCCTTCAGCATTCTGGTATTCACCGTGCTGACCGCGATCTTGTGCGTCGTGCAGGCGCTCACCCTAATCTGCCAAAGGTGGTTGGGATCAAGTCGGCGAATGTCATGGAGCATTGCGATGATGGTCGTTTTGCCGTTTGTGGTTTGGACGGACCTTCGTTTCCGGATCAGCGTGGTGGAAGCGGATGGCACACCGGTCGAGGTTGATGTGAAAACATTCCATTTCCATCGACCGCCACGTAGCTACTTTCAAAGTTTCGACCACGGGTATGGAAATCGATTGAAAAAGGGAGTGGTCTATTTCGGGTTCTGCCAGTGGGTAAAGCACCGCGAATCCAATGCGCGGCTTCGATCTGGTGAAGCCGACAAGGTCCGCGATTCGGTTGCAATGATTCATTTGCATGCGTCCGCATACAAACCGGCTTCGCGGCCCGCTAGAAATACAAGGCCCTCCCCCTCTCCACGCAGGCGGCGGCGTAGAGATACATGGATGCGGACCAGGTCTGCCAGTCCTCGCCTGCGGGGCTGCCGTCTTGGGCGCGGAACCACTCGTTGAAGCCGAAGGATGCGGGCGGCAGCTTGCGGGAGATCCGCACGAGTTGGGTGAGGGATTGAAGCTTTGTTTCCGCCATGTCCTGCTCGCCGGCGGCCACCATCGCGGCGATGTGGAACCCGCAGACAAAGGGCCAGACGCCGCCGTTATGATAGTGGCCGGGCAGGTTGTAAGTCTCATAGCGGGGGTGCCAGTCGGGGTCCGAGGGCTGCATGAAGGGAAAATAGCAAGGTGCCAAATCCACGGCCAGCTCGCCGCTGTCGCGCATCGCGTCGCAACGCGCTTCGATCCACGCGAGCATCTCGCAAGCCCGCTCGCGATCCGCCAGTCCGGTGAGGATGGCGAGGCTGTTTCCCAGCAAATCGCAGCGCTTGTCGCGCAGCACTTTGTAGAACCATGCGGCATAGGTGGCCAGGCCCCCGGTGACGAAGCCCTTGCCGTCCGCGCGGTTCGCGTCGATCCGCAGGGCTTCCGCGCGCGCGTCCATGCCGAGGACTTTCCGGTAGCCGTGGACGAGAGCGTTCACAAACAGTCCGTGGCCGAGGATCCATTGCTCGTCCCGCCAGTCGCTGGTCGGTTGCTGGCCGACCAGTTCCCGGTCGTCGATGGTCTGATAGTCCATCCACCGGAGCGCCTTTGTCGCGGCATCTTCCAGGAAATCCTCGTCTCCGGTGAAGCGCCGGAACATTCCTAACACCAGAAGGAACAGCGGTGTGGTGTCGCTGGCTCCGCGGTCCTCCGGATCATGCACGAGCGAGGAAATCATCCCGCGGGGGCTCTGGTTCAGGGCGAGTGTCGCCAGCACCCGGCGTAGCGAGTGGAGAAGCACCTCGTTTCCCGAGGCGAAGATGCCGAGGGCGGAAATGAGCAGGTCCCGGGTGTAAGGCTCGGGATAACCCCAGCCCGCCGTGCGCGGGAGTCCGTCATAGGGGCCGCAGGAATTGTGCAGCAGCACTTCGAGGGCGGCGGATTTGGCTTCTTGAATTGACGCGTTCATTTCAGGAGGGATGTTCGTTAAGAATTTCTATCAAGCGCCGGGCGACGAACCGGTAATCGAAGCGCTCCACCGCCCGCCGCCGTCCCGCCTCGCCCATCTGCTGCCGGAGGCCGGCGTCGTTGAGGAGTTGTTTCAAGCCTGCGGCGATGTCCTGCGAGCTGGCGCGATAGTCCGAGACGCGCGGCTTGTCGAAGACCACCCGGTGATTCGGCTCGAAGCCTGACTCGGGTCCTAACACGGCTTCCGTGATGCGGATTTCCCGCTCCACGCCGGCGAGAAAAGCGGTTTCTCCGTGCACCAGCGTGTCGAGCATGGCCATCGCGCGGATGCCGATGACGGGCTTGCCACAAGCCCCCGCCTCCACCTGCGGCATTCCGAATCCTTCCAGCCGCGAGGGCGCGGCATAGACATCACACGCGGCGATCAGATAGGGCATGAGATTCCTCGAAACCAAATGAGTTTCGAAACTCACCCGGCCCCCGATCCCGAGGCTGCTAGCCAATTGGGCATCAAGATCATTCTGCACGCTCGTCCGATCTTGCGGCCAGACCTTGCAAACATAGCGCCACGGCGGCACGTCGTCGCCCAAGCTGGCGAGTGCACGCATCACCTCGCGCCCGCCCTTGGAGGCGGCGTCGCCACCGACCGTTAGGATCAGGAGTTCCTCCGGGGAAACTCCGAGGGCTTCTCGGACGGCAATGACCTTTGAATCATCCGCTATCCGGGGAATGAAGCTGTCCGTGTCGCAGCCGACAGGCAAGGTCACCGCGTGGTCGCCCCGGATGCCGTCCCGGACAAAGGTTTCCCGGACCCAGTCCGACGGCACGAGGATGAGCGGCATGGCGTCGAGGACGTCGCGGTAGTTCGCGACATAACCGTCTGCCAGAATCCACGGCACCGCGCGGATGCCGAAGCGTTGGGGATGGAGAACAATGTCCGGCACATCGCCCCAGAAACCCACGCCCACCACCACGTCCGGCTTGAACGAACGGTAATACCATTCCTTTTCGAGATCCGACTGCAGGTGGGCGGGCCGCGCGTCCACGCCGATCTCGAGCAGCCCCTTGTAGAGGAGATCCCCCTGGGTCGCCAGTCCGCCGGGGGCGGGGGGATAGTGATAGAGAACCAGGATTTTCATGAGGGGAGGTATCCGCGAACAGGTTCCTACTCGCTGAAACAATGGAACGCCTCGGCGCGCGTCACCGCGCGGGCTTCCCAACTGTCCGTGCCGAATCCATAGACATCGGTGATGATAGCGAGCTTCCGATTCCATAACTCCTCTGATAGCGGGAGCTGTAGATCGGCGTTCTCGATCGCCCGGGGAGGGCCGGTTCCGCCCTCGTCCTTGTAAGCGAACTGCCAGAGTTTTCCGGCGCGGAGATCGCCCCTCTTCCATAACACCCGGACCGCCCGCGAAACCTCCTCGTGCCGCCGGTGCCGGGTGTATTCGCCGCGCGGGGCGTGGGTGATGAGAAGGTCGAAATCGCGCCCCGGCAGAAGTGACAGGATGGTATCCCGCACCAGCGTGGCGGCGAGCGGAGCCTGATCGGGACTGTCATCCAGATCGCCCATGGTTCCCTGCGCGTTGAGCCGCTCGACGGCGGAAAGAAATTTCGGCGCCCGGTCCGGATCGCTCCCGCGGCAGAGCGTCACGACGAATGGCGACCACTCGGGATGACTCAGGAGAAGCCCCCCCGCCCACAGCGTTTCATCATCCGGATGGGCCACCACGACCGCGACCCGACGGATCTCTCCAAGATCCGAATCTTGTTCCATTTGTGTGTTCATAGCGTCTTCCTGCTTCACAGGGAGTCGGATCGCACGTGATTCGCGCCATTCGACGATTTGAACACAATCTCATGAAAATCTATTTCAGACAACTTCTATCGTGCATCCAGCCCGCACGGTTTTGTCAGATTCATTTGCCGGGACGGATGGCCTGCGCGTTGACGATCAGCAGATCCGGCGAGGAACCTTCGGCGACCTTGCCGGTGACGGTGACGGTGGCGAGTTTTTCTAACCCGCCGACGCCCTCGACGGACTCTTTGAGGACGCGTCCCTCGGCATCGATGATCTGGATGGTGGCGATGCCACGCTTCTTGTCTTCCGGCGAATCGCAACAGGCGTCCCACGGGGTTTCGCATTTGTCGCCTGGCGTCTCATTGCATGCGGTTAGAACCTTGGGATCGCCAAGGATGAAAGCGGCGCGCCCATCTACAAATGGCTTGGCATTACCCATGATCCGGCCGCTCAGGGTGATCACGTCGCCGGGCATGGCGGACGAGCGGATGAGGTGGATGGATTGCGGTTCGCCCGTGGGAGGAGTGGCGAGCACGGCGCTTAGGGCGGCGCTGGCCTCCTTGGCGGGTGCGGCGGTGGCTTGGGTTGGCTTTTCTTTGCACGAGGCGAGAAGGGCGGCGGTGGCGATGAGCAGACAGGTGGTTTTCATGTGGTGTTTTGTTGATGTTAGGACATTCGGAGAGCGGTGGGAAGCGGTGGTTTGAGGCAACGGAAGGCAGGCGGAAGGGCGCCGAGCAGGCCGAGAAGGAGCCCGGTTAAAATGCCGGTGATGGCGACGACGGGAGTGATTTCCAAGGTGAACGCCCCAATGGAAAATGGAAGGGTCCTGCCGTCAAGCAAGGTGACGGCGAAGACGGAGGAGAGCAGCGCGCCGGTCAGACAGGCGAGCGTGCTTTCCTGGATCAGACTCACTAACAGAGCGCCGCGTCCAAAGCCGATGGCTTGCAAGGTTGCCATCTCACGGACGCGCGAGGCGAAAGCCGCATACAGCGTGTTGATGCCGCCGAACAAAGCACCTGCGGCGATCAGCCCGGCGGTGATCCAAGTCATGGCGCGCAGCGGTTTGAAGAAGGCGCTGAGACGGTCATAGTAATCGCTTTCCCGCAGGGCGCTGAGTTCGAGATCGAGCCGTTGTTTGGCGAAAAGATCGGCTTCCGCGAAATCGGCGGGATCATCGAGACGGATCACCACGCACGAGAGCGTTTCCCGTTTCGCGAGCACCCGCAGATCGCCGAGGTTGGCCCAGATTTCCGACTCGAGGACGGTTCCGGGAGCGGCGAAGGTGCCGGAGATCTTGAGTGATTGGTTGTCGAGAGTGAGGGTTGCGCCAAGCTTGAGGTCGCTTTCCTTCCAACCGAGTTTTCGCCATGCGAGACGTCCGGTCATCACCTCGCCCGCGCCGGGGAAAGCTCCTTCTATCAAACGAACCTCCGGATGCACCCGCAGCGCCTGCGGTGTGACGCCGCGGAGCACTCCCTGGCTGCGACGACCGTCTGGCAGATTGAGGAAATTCATGTAATGGATCTCGCTGGAAACAGCGCGCACTCCGAGGGATTCCGAGATGCCGATGATCCCGGACTCGGCAATTCCGGCGGTCCGCTCGGCGACCTCGCTGCGCTGGATGCTTTCTTCGGAACCCGCACCGACGAGGATGATATTCCGGTCCGATCCGGATGCGGAAAGCACTCGCTTCATGCCATGGTTGATGGCGACCGAGGCCATGACCAACAGCACCACCACCGCGCTGCCGCCGATGGTTTGCAGCAACCGGGTCTTGGAGCGGAACAGGTTCCGCACGGCATAGGTAAATGGGAGCATGTTAGCTGCGGAGGTTTTTGACGATCGGTTGAGTCATCGCTTGGAAGGCGGGCCATAAGGACGCGAAAATCCCTAATAATAATGCAGCACCCACCCCGATTGCGATGACGGTGGCGTCCGGCTGGATGGCAAGAGTTTGTCCTTCATTGCCCATGGTAAAACTCTGCCAACGAAGGAATACGGCGGCCAGTCCGACGCCGACCACGCCGCCGGCGAGGCCGAGCATTCCACCTTCGCTGAGGACGAGCCATGCGATGGCGCAGCTAGGAAATCCGAGGGTCCGCAAGACCGCGTTTTCCTTCACCCGGCCGCGCACGACTAACAGCAGCGCGTTGGCAACCAAGCCGCCCACGGCGAGCACTGCGCCGACACCCAGCCAGCGGGTGAAGCCAATCAACTCGATGAGCTCGGATGCGGTTTCGGCGAAAAAGGCTTTCTCCGGGCGGGTGTCGGTAGGTTCGTGGCCGGAACGAAACAATTCATCAATCGCCTTGGAGACGGGTTCGAGTTGCTTCGAGTCGTTCACCCGCACGTTGAACTGGGTGACCACGCCGAGACCGGCGCGCGACGCTTGTTGGAGAAATGGGAGTTTCACGTAGGCGACGTTGTTGTCCTGCGCGAAAGGCGAGCGGATGATGCCGGAAACCGTGACCGTCACGCCCGCCGCATCGAAGCGGTCACCCGGCTTGAGTCCGCGACGACGGGCAAAAATCTCTCCTAACAAAGCGCCATCGTCGCGGCGTTGCCAGGCTTCCTCACTGCCATCGATGATGGTGATTTCAGGGGCGAATTTCCGCAGCAGGTCGCCGGGGACGCCGCGGAAGGTGACAACATCGAGCGACGCACCACAGTTATTGACGACGATCTGAACTGGCACGACTTCGCGGACGCCGTCGATGCGCCGGATTTCATCGGCGTAATGTTCGGGCAGGCGGCTTGTGGATGGGCAGAAGCGGTTCTGCCGATAGACCACCAGCGTGGTATCAGCGGCGGATGCGGCAGTGGCCTTTGCCAAGGATCGCTGGAGGGTTTCCACGGCGGTGAAGAGGAACATCCCGGATGCGACGCCGAGGATCGTCAGCAGCGAACGCACACGATGGCGGACGAGCTGGATCCAAGCGAGCTTGAGCAGATTGAGCGCGGGATTCATGCGTTTTCGAGAAGCTGGCCTTTTTCCAGATACAGAATGCGGTCGGCGGCGGCGGCGGCTTTGGCATCGTGCGTGACCATGACGATGGTCTTGCCAAACTCTGCGGCGAGTTGGCGGAGCAGGTCGAGAATCCGGGTGGCGGACTCGCGGTCGAGGTCGCCGGTGGGTTCGTCCGCGACGAGCAGCGGAGGATCCGCGACCATAGCGCGGGCAATGGCGACGCGTTGTTCCTGGCCACCGGATAGCTCGGATGGCGTGTGATGGATGCGGTCGCCGAGGCCGACGAGTGCCAACGCGGTCTCCACCCGGTCGTGGCGCTCGCTTTTTGATAGATTGGAAAGCAACAAGGGCAGCTCCACGTTTTCAAAAGCCGTGAGCACCGGCACGAGATGATAGAGTTGGAAAATATAGCCGACGTGGTGGGCTCGCCATTTCGTGAGGTCGCGACGGGAGAGCTTGGCGAGCTCGGTGCCGGCAATCACCAACGAGCCCGCAGTGGGCGAGTCGATGCCGGAAAGCAGGTTCAGCAGCGTGGTTTTTCCCGAGCCGGATGGTCCCATCAGTGCGAGGAATTCGCCCTTCGGCACATCGAGGTCGAGGGCTTCGAGAGGCGTCACGATGGTGCTGCCCTTGTGATAGCTTTTCGAAACGCCACGGCATTGGATCATCGGGAGATTCATGGTTGTTTGAGTGTGGAATTGACGCGCTGACCGTCGCGCAGGCTCTTGGGGGAAAGGACGACCTGCTCGCCGGGGCGCAGGCCTTGGGAAATGCGGATGAAGCCGTCGCGTTGTTGGGTCGTTGAACTCACGGAACGTTTTGTCACCCGATGAGATTCGGGATCGCAAACCCACACGGCACCGTCTGCCAGTGCTGCTTGAGGAATCCACAACGCGAGTGAGGCGGTGGATGAACCGGATGCAGATCCGGCGGCGGTGCCGAGAAACTCGACGCGGCAAAGCATTTCCGGGCGAAGCATTTCGATCGGATCGAGGATGCGGACTTTCGCCTGCAGGGTGTTGCGCTGCACGTCCGCCTCGCCGGTGATGCGCGTGACCTCGCCGATGAACACCTTGTCTGGAAGCAGGCTGCAGCGGATTTTCGCCTCCTGGCCGACGCTTAATCCGGCTGCATCGGCGAGTGGAACATCGACACGGACCTGGAGATTGTCCGGCTGATAGACGATGGCGATGGTCGAGCTGTCGGGATCGTCCATGCCGAGTCTCTTCTTCTGCCCCGGAGCGGCGAGCAGGCGCAACACGCGACCATCGACGGGAGAAACGATGCGGGTGCGGGTGAGCGAGAGTTTCGCTTGATCGACCTCTACGGCGGCGGCGGCCACCTCGGCCTCGCGGACTTTCGTTTCGAGTTCCATGCGGGTGATTTCCGCCCCGGCGGCCGCGCTATCGGCTTCGGCGGCGGTGCTTTGCAAGCGCTCGCGATCGAGGCGCAGGCGGGCGGAGACGACGTCGGATTCCGACACGGTGCCTTGCCGCATGCCGGACATGCGCGAGTGCTGGTCCGCCGCTTCCTCCTTGAGTGTTAGGGCGGCCTGCTCGGTCGCGCGGGCGGATTCGAGTTTCTTGCGCGCCGCTGCAATGGAGGCGATCTGGGCCGCGCGCGTGGCAATCAATATCTGGTGCTTTTGCTCGGCGGCAGCAAGGGTGAGGCGGGCGTCGGCGTCAACCAGCGTGGCTAACAGCTCATCTTTATCGACCGCCTGGCCTTCCAGCACGTGCACGATATCCACGACGCCGTCGATGAGCGCGGTCGCCTTGATCGGCAGCGGGTCGGGCTCGATCCAACCGCTGGCTTGGAACAGCAGGTGGCCCGCGGCAGCCGCTACGGGCGCAGCGCTTACAGCAGTCGGGTCCGGAGAAGTGGCCATCACCAAGGCGACATCCACGTCCGGAGCGGGTAGCAAGCGGTCGCGGAAAAGTGCTAGAAAGAGGACGGCGAATCCCGCGGCGATGGCCAGCGGGATGGCCCACGCGGGAACGCGGCGCGCGGAAGGAACCGCTGCGGCGGGGCGGGAAAGGGAATCGAGTGAAGGAACGGGGTTCATGGGAATCGGAAATTTTGGAGACGGCAAGGCCCTGACACGGGCATGCGATACGACCCCGCCGGACGAGCGGGATCACGAGGGGCTGTTAGCTGCCGCTCTTAAAGTCTCCAAACTCCCAACACCGCTCGATGCGCCGCCGGAGAGGTCGGGCCCCGGATCCGTTCCGGCCGCGCGAAAACCTTGCGGTCGCGTGCGATTCTCAACGGCGCCAAAATGGGGTGTTCACAGATGAAGGTGTTGATTGCCGGTGGCAGTCCGATCGAAGGCTGGGGCGCGGGTGCGTCGGGCAGCGCCTCAAGATCCACGCAGCAGGGATCGTCCTCATCGCTTTCCCGCGTGCAGTCCGGGCAGCACTCCGAATCCGGGCCACCCTCGGCCATGAGGATTTGTTGATCAAGGAAACAGACGCGAAAGGGCGACGCCGCTGTCGGGAGCATCATCCCGAGGCAGGCCAGCAAGAACGCTGCGATCACCCTTTGCATAAGACTGAGGTCTCACGGATGAGAGGCCGGGGTCAAGGGAAGTATTCCGCCTGATCCGGCCTTTCGACCGTGCGCCTTCACTTCTTTTTGCCGCAGGCGCAGCGCCATTCTGGACTGCCGCAAGGGGCGCATTTTTTCTCGTTGTAGTGCAGGCGCGCGGTGATGGGCTTGGCTGAGGCGCTGTCTTTGTATTGTAAGATCAGCCACTCGCCTTCTTTGGGGGCGGGGACCGTGAAGCCGCTTTCGTTCTTGGTGACTTCGAGTTTGACGGGCTTCTCACGGGATCCCGCGGTGGCGGTCACCGACTGGGCCTCGATCTTCACGGGCTTCATGTCCTTGTCGAGTATGGCAATGAGGAGTTTGCCATCCTTGGCGGCAACTTCGCCGTGCATGGTTTCGTTGGTGCTGAATTCGAGGATGCGACCTTTGTTAGGACCGAGTTCCACACCTTCGTGGGCAAGGACGAGGGTGGCGGTTAGGGCAAGCAGGATGGTGGTCAGTTTGGTTTTCATTTTTGGTTCGGTTGGTTTTTATCGGGCGGCTGGAGCGTCCAGCCTGAGAGCTTTCTCCGCCGCCCTCCTGCCGATCAGGAAGAAAACGGCCGGGGTGACGACGAGGTCGAGGAGGGTGGAGGAAATCAATCCGCCGACGATGGCGACGGCGACGGGATGCAGGATTTCCTTGCCGGGCTCGCCTGGCGCGAGCACCAGCGGGATGAGCGCGATGCCGGCGGCTAGCGCGGTCATGAGCACGGGAACGAGCCGTTCCTGGGTGCCGCGAGTGATCAGTCGAATCCCGAAGACCTCCCCCTCATGGCGCATCAGGTGGAGGTAGTGGGAAATCATCATGATGCCGTTTCTAGCAGCCACGCCGCCGACGGCGATGAAGCCGACCAGGGTGGCGATGCTGATATTGTCGATCTTCCACCAAGTAAAGGCGAGCGCGCCGGCGAGGGCGAGCGGGAGATTGAGCATGACCTGCAACGCGAGCGAAAGGCTGCGGAAATATCCGGTTAGAAGCACGGCGATGACTCCGGCGACGATGGCGAAGAGGGTGAGAATCCGCTTCGACGCCTGCTCGCGGGCGAGGTATTCGCCCTCGAAACGCAGGGTGTAGCCGTCGGGAAGTTTTACCTGTTCGGAAACGGCGCGCTGCCAGTTTTTCACCAGTGATTCGAGGTCGCGCTCGCCGGTGTTCGCGCCGATGACGATGCGGCGCTGGCCATTCTCGCGGTTGATCACATTCGGGCCGTTGACTTCGTGCACGTCGGCGACGAGCGAAAGCGGGAGATGGCGGCCATCGGGTGTCTGGATCAGGAGATCGCCGATTTTCTCGGGCCAAGTGCGCCAGCTTTCGGGCAGGCGCATGACGAGGTCCACGGTGGCCTCGCCCTCGCGGAGCTCACCAAGCATGGAGCCGCCTAACAATCGCGAGACCTGGCTGTTGATGGCACCGGGCGCGAGTCCTTCGAGACGGGCACGGGCACGGTCCACTTCGATGCGGATCTGGGGAATGGGCACCTGGGCTTCGAGGTTCACGTCGGTGAGGCCGGGGATGCTTTTCCCGACATCTTTCACCTGGCTGCCGAGGCGGCGGAGTGTGTCGAGATCCGGGCCGTGGATCTTCACGGCGATTTTCGCGGAAACGCCGCTGAGCATGTGGCTGAGGCGGTGGCCGATGGGTTGGCCGACGTTGACGAAGGTGCCGGGGATGCCTTTGAGCTTGTCGCGGATCTCCTCGAAAACCTCCTCGCGATGGCGGCCGCCTTCGTGGAATTCGACGTCGAACTCGTTGACGGAAACCGGCATGACATGGTCGTCGCGCTCGGCACGTCCGGCGCGGCGGCCGACGGATTTGACTTCGGGGATTTCCAACAGCAGCTCGACGGCTTTTTGGCCGACTTCATTCGATTGTTTTAACGAGGTGCCGGGCGCACTGGCGAAGGAAATGGTGGCGCTGCCTTCGTTGAAGGTCGGCAGGAACTCCTTGCCCATGCCCGGATAGAGCATGGCGGCTCCGGCGACTAGCAGGATGACCACGCCAATGACAGCGAGCGGCGCACCAAACGCTACGCGAAGGAAAGTGGCGCGGGTGAAGGCTTTGAGCGCTCTGACCAAGGGTCCGTCACGATGTTTTTTACCTTCTTTCGGCTTCAAAAGGAACGAGCAAAGCACCGGGATCACGGTGAGTGAAACAACGAAGGATGCGCCCATGCTAACGATGGTCGCGATGGCGATGGGGTGGAACAAGCGCCCTTCAAGTCCTGCTAATCCAAGTAACGGGACGAAAACGAGGATGATGAGAATCGTCGCGTAGAGAATGCTGGACCGGACTTCACTCGACGCGGCGGCGATGACCTCTAAGCGCGGCTTAGGCTCAGGCAACGATGCGTTTTCCCGCAGTCGGCGGAAGACGTTCTCCACATCGACAATGGCATCATCCACCACCATGCCGATGGCGACGGCGATGCCACCGAGCGTCATGCTGTTCACACTGATGTCGAACCATTTGAAGGTGAGAAGCGTGATCGCGAACGATAGCGGAATGGCGGTGAGCGTGATAAAGGTAGTACGGAAATTTAGCAGGAAAATGAAAAGAACGATGGTGACCATGATGGCACCGTCGCGGATGGCTTCCTTCAAATTTCCAACAGCGTGTTCGATGAAATCTCCCTGACGGAAAAGGATGCCGACTTCAACTCCTGCGGGTAGGCCGGGGCGGAGTTCTTCGAGGGCTTTTTCGATTTCGGCGGTTAGCTTCAGGGTGTCGAAACCGGGAGCCTTGTCGATGCTGAGCACGACACCGGCCGTTTCCTGTTTGTCACCCTCGAAGGCGATGGCCGCGTCGCCGCGCATGGTGGCGACGCCGAATTTCACGGTGGCGACGTCGGCGATGGTGACGATGCGGTCGCCGTCGCGCTTGATGATGGCGGCGGAGATGTCTTCAGGATCGGCGGTCATGGCGAGGTTGCGGACCATGATTTCACGCGGGCCGGACTGGAGGTAGCCGCTGGTGGCATTGCCCGCGGAGAGCGAGACGGCGGTTTCCAGTTCCTCTAACGATATGCCCTCGGCCTGCATTTTCATGGGGTCCGGCTCGACGTGGACTTCCTTGACGCCGCCGCCGATGGCGAGGACCTCGGCGACGCCGGGAATGCTTTGCAAACGGCGGGCGACGGTCCACTCGGCGAAGGTGCGGAGGTCCATCGGCGCGATGGTGTTGTCCTTCGAGCGCAGCCCGACGAGCAGGATTTCCCCCATCAGCGAGGAGACCGGTGTCATGCCGGAGCGCGCGCCTTCGGGCAAGGGCGCGGCTTGCAAGCGTTCTTGGACGAGTTGGCGAGCCTTGTAAATATCGGTGCCCCAGCCGAACTCGACGAAGACCAGCGAGAGGCCGACGTCGGAATTCGAGCGCAGGCGGTCGAGTCCGCCGACGCCTAGCAGGGCGTTTTCCAGCGGGCGGGTAACGAGGGTTTCGACCTCCTCGGGGGCTAGGCCGGGAGCTTCCGTCAGCACGGTGACGGTGGGCTTGGTCATGTCCGGAAGGACTTCGACGGGAAGTTCCGTGGCGGCGCGAATACCTAACAATAAGACAAGCAGCGCGACGGCGATGACGAGCGCCCGGTTCTTGAGCGAAAAGCGGATCAGGTGATTGAGCATGATCGATTAGGCTTTGGTGCGGGTGCGGAAAATGAAGGGCGAGGCGAGCAGCAGCAGGAAAAGCACGCCGCAGGCGATGGCGAGGAAGAGGACGAGTGGTCCTCCGCCGGCATGGGCATGATCGTGGTCTCCACCGCCAGATCCGGCGGCAGCGATTTCCTCCTTCGACATCTCGGTGCCATCCTCGTTGTGAGGGTGGCCGTGGGCGGCATCGAGCGCTTCCTTGAGCGAGGCGCTGCCTTTTCCGGCGAAGGACAGGGCATAGGAACCTTTCAGGACCACCTCGTCTCCGGGGAGGAGACCGGCGGTGATTTCCACGCGGTCGCCGCCGATTTCACCGACGGTGACGGGAACGCGGACGAAGGCGTTTGCCAGCTCGTAGTCCTTGATGAAGACGAAGCGGTTAGAGCGGTCTCCTTGTAGCGCATCGCGCGGGATGCTGAACACGCCTTCGCGTTTCGCAGCGATAAGGGAAAGCTCCACGCGCATACCAGGGCGCAGCTTCAAGCCGGGATTTGGCAGCTCGAAAATGGCATCCACGGTGGATGGGCTGGATTCCTCGCCCGGAGCGAGCCGGAGGAACGCCGACTCATGTTCTTCCTTGCCGAGCGCTGGGATGCGGACTCTAGCGGTGAGGCCTTCTTTCAGCAGCGCGGCCTGGTGCTGTGGCACGCGGGCGACGGCCCACACGTTTGTTAGGTCGAGAATTTCCATCAGCATCTTGTCGGGTTCGACGGGAGCGCCGAGGTGGCCGTCGGATCGGGTGACGAGGCCGTCGGCGGGAGCTTTCAGCTCGATGACCGGTGGTGGATCGCCGGGCTGGCGGCTTTCGATGCGGAGGAGGACGTCGCCCTTTTTGGCGAACTCGCCTTTGTGGATTCGCACCTCGATGATCTTGCCGGCGATGCGGCTGGAGAGCACGGAATGGTTTTCGCAGGTGTGTTCGATTTCGCCGAGCACCGGAATGGTGCGCTCGAAGGTGGATTCCTCGACGGCGACGGTTTCGATGCCGAGATTTTGCACGCCAGCTGCATCGAGCACGACGGTGTTTTCGTTGCGTGGCGGCGCTTCGGCCGCGAGGGCGGAGGTGATGAGCAGAGCTGAGAGTGATAGAAATTTCATGGGTGAGATGAGTTAAGGTTTGCCGAGCGCGGTTTCGTGGCGCACGCGGGCGAGGTGGAATTCGCGCAGCGCGTCGAGCCGGGCGGCGGCAAGTTGCAGGCGCTTCTCGCGGGAGCGGAGGACGGATTGAATTTCGCCTTGGCCGTTGCGGTAGGTGGTTTCGGCGAATGCGGATTGCTCGTCGGCGAGCGGGAGCAGGGTGTCATTGATCTCGGCGATCATTTTCGCCCACTCCTGCATCTCGTTGCGGGCGGCATCGGCTTCGAGGTGGATGTTGCGGCTGAGAGCGACGGCTTCCATTTCCTTGCGCTGTTGCCGCGCCTCGGCTTCCTGAATCGCGCCTTCGTTCTTGTTCCGCAGCGGCAGGGGGATTTTGAAACGCAGGCCGACGATGGCCTCGTTGTCATATCCGTTAGGCGCGTCTTCCGTGCGCTCGGCGGCGGCGAACAGCCCGCCTTCCACGTCGTCGAAGCGGCGGGCTTGTTCGAGCGCGACGCCTTGCTTGGCGGCAAGCGCGGCGAGCTTGGCGGCTTGGAAATCCGGGCGGCGCGACGGGTCGGCTGCGGTGCCGGACAGAGTGGCCTCAGGCAGGGTTCCGCCGACGCTGAGCACTTCACCGGAACGCATTCCTAACAATGGCTTGAGCTCGCCGACGATGGCGGCTTCCCCGGCGTCGAGCTGGCGCATTTCCAGAGTGAGGCTGGCGGCTTCGAGTTTCGCCTGGCCGGCATCTAGCGGCGAGCCTTCGCCCTTCGCGGCGATTTCGGATAGGAATTTGGCGAACTCGCCGGATACGCCGGATTGCTCGCGGAGGAGGGCGCGACGCTGGCGGTTGGCGAGGATTTTGACCACCGCCTCGCGCGCCTGGCCGGTGAGTTGGCGCTCGACTTCGCGGACTTCCGCCCCGGAGGCTTTGAGTTCGGTGAGCGAGACGTTCTTTTCCAACTGCAGCCTGCCGGTGACGGGGAAGCGCTGGGAAAGGCCGACTTCGAATCTTCCCTCGCGGAAGCGAGGGTTGTGTTCGAGCGAGGTTGCGAGCTCCGGATTCGCGAGGCGGCCGGACTGGTTCATGCGGCCGACGGCTTCTTGGATGCGGAGGCGTGCGGCAGCGAGATCGGGGTTCTGAGCGCGGATGCGGTCGCCGACACTCGCCAGCGAGACGATCACGTTAGGTTCCGCGCGGAGCGGGAGGGTCATGCCGGCAAGAGCGAGCACGGCCAATGGATAGAATTTTGACATGTTTGTTGAAATGAAGGCCCGCATTGAAATTGCGGATTTGAAACGGGACCCGGGCCGGCGGAATGGTGCCAGGCGGGAAATGACGGCGAGCCTCATGGGCACGCCGGAGCGCAATCAAACGGCGCTCAGATCAACGGCGGCTTTTCCGAACCGAGAACCGGTGCCTCGGGCGGAACCTCGCTCTCATGAAGGATCTCTAACAAAGAAGACCCGGGGATCCCGAGCCTGCCGTTGAGATCGTTTTCAACGGTCAAAGGCTGCGCCTGCGAACAACAGCCGAAGTGATGGTGGTGATCCAACGGGCAGTCGTCGCCATCGTGGTGATGCTCCTCCGGCGCGGGCGCGCCGTGATGATCCTGGCAACAAGTGTCGGCCGATTTGGCGCAGACGGCGACCCGGCCGTCCTCGGCAGCGAGGACGCGGGCATTCAGCCCGGCCAGCGTGCAAATCACCATCAGCCATGTCAGTAGCGGTCTCATCAACGGGCGCAGAATCAACGAGGTCCCGGGCGAACTCAAGGAAAAATGCAGGTGGCGGTGGCCTTCGGCCGGTGGCGGTTTGATCGGGAACGATATCGCTCTTTGCTTGTTAGGTCGGCGGGCTGGGCGCGTTTTTGCGGACTCCGGATTCTTCCCGCTTGGCCTAGCGCGTTCTTGTGGCAGAATACCTTCATGGAAGACGATGATCCAGCGGCCTTCGGCAAAGAGCTTGTTGTCAGGCAATTTGGGAATCCCCGGGATGTCCTCAAATTCGAGGGTGAATGCCTGATTTCCCAAACACTTGATCCCGGCGATGTCCTCGTCCGCATCCTCGCAGCACCGGTGAATCCGGCCGATCTGAACACGATCGAGGGCACTTACGGGGTGAAACCGCCGCTGCCTGCGACGCCTGGCGTCGAAGGTTGCGGGGTGGTGGAGATGAGTAATTCCGCGGATTTCGAGGAGGGCGACCGCGTGATTTTCCTGCGCCGGGCATCGACCTGGGCGTCCCACACGACGGTTCCCGGCGAGAGTCTTTTCAAATTGCCGGCGGGGCTCGATCCGCTCCAAGCGGCGATGCTCAAGGTGAATCCCGCGACAGCCTGGCAACTGCTTCACGGCTTCGGCGCGCTGGAAAAAGGCGGGTGGATCGTCCAGAACGCGGGCAACTCCGCGGTCTGCCGCTGCGTCATCCAGCTGGCGCGCGATCTCGGCATCCGCACGATTTCCTTCGTCCGGCGGCCCGAGGTGTTCGAGGAACTCTGCGGACTCGGAGCGGACCATGTTTTCATCGATGCCGAAGCCGGTCATGCCGCCGCCAAAGAAGTCCTCGGTGGCGCGAACGCCGCGCTTGCCTTCAACGCCGTGGGCGGGGACAGCGCGCTGCGCCTAATGAAACTGCTGCGCGAAAGCGGCAGCCACATCACCTACGGCGCGATGGGCCGCAAGCCGGTGACGATTCCTAACGGGCTGCTGATTTTCCGCGACATCCAAGTGCGCGGCCTGTGGGTGAGCCGCTGGATCGAGAACGCGCCGCGTGACGAAGTGCATGGGGTTTATGCAAATCTAGCCGCCCGCGTGGCCGCCGGGACACTCTTGCAGCACGTGGATTCCACTTATCCGCTAGAAGCGTATCGCGACGCGCTTGCCCGGCTGGAAGCGCCCGAGCGCTCGGGGAAAGTGCTGTTCGTACCGTGAGCGGATTCATTCCGCCAGAGTCCGCCGCCACGTGTCGGGCGCTTGGCCGTAAGCTTGCTTGAACGCGTTCGACAGGTGGAAGCCGGAGCTGAACCCGACGCGCGCCGCGATGTCGTCGAGCTTGGCATCGCTGGACGCGAGCAACCGCCGGGCGCGGGTCAGGCGCAGGTGGATGACGTATTTCCACGGCGCGAATCCGGTCCGCGCGCGGAAGGCGCGGCGGAAGTGCGAGTAGGCCACGCCGAGTTTCACCGCGAGTTCCTCGACGTTGACTGGCTCGGCGTGGTGCTCGTTGAGAATCCGCTCCGCGTCGTTCACCGCGCGCTGGATGCGTGACGGTCGCACGCCGCTCTTCGCGGCCCGCGCGCAGAGCGCGAGGACCCTCAGCGCGGCGGCGGATAGTTCGGGCTGGGAAACGGATTCTATCGAAACTTGGCGATGGATGGCGTCCAGAGCTTCCTCCAGTCCGGCATCGATCGCGCCCGGATAGAGAATGGAGGCCGGTGGAAATGTTCCGGCCGAAAGCAGTCCGTTCACCGCCGGGCCTTGGACCTCGATCCAGCTCTCCGTCCAACCCGTCTGCGGATCGGGACGGTAGCGATGCCATGTTTCCGGCAGGAGCAGAAACGCCATGCCCGCGCGGACACGGCGGCGGCCGGTCGCGCGAGTTTCCAACCAGCCTCCGCCCTTTGAAACGAGCACGATTTGGAGCGCGTCGAGCACTCTTCCGTGAGACCAATTCAGTTCATGATTTTCCGGGTGAAGAGCGAGCGGATAAGAGGTTCCCGCCTGGATGCGGGTATGCCCGGCGGCCGTCACGCCGAGGCCCCAGAGCGCGATGTCCGGAGTCGCGGGGAAGTAGCGGAAATAGTCGGTGGCGGATGAGGTCATTTTCTGTATGCAAATGATCATTACTCCCATTTCCAAAGCGCTGGCGATCCGATAGTTTCGCGAAATGAAAAACACTCCGGTGCGCGTTGGGCTTTTTGGGATCGGCTTGGACACCTATTGGCCGCAGTTCGCCGGCTTGAAGGAGCGGCTGGAAGGCTATCTGGGAGAAGTCAGCGCGAAGCTCGACCGCCCGGGCGCCTCGGTTTGATGGGTCATTATTATAATGGCATGCTCGATATTTATTCCGACATCACGCTCCAGTGCGCGACCTTCGGCGGGCACCTTGAAATCGTGGAGGTCGATGAGCTCGCGGCGAAGCGGCGTGATGTTAGCGATGTGGAAATCGCCGCGCGGGTTGCGCTTTTCCGGGAGCAGTTCGATGTGCAGGCGGACTGCTCGCAGGAGGAGCTGGAACGCGCGGCGCGCACCTCGGTCGCGCTGGAGCGGCTGGTCGCGGAGCACGATCTCGGCTCGCTGGCGTATTATTACATGGGCACCGGCAACGTGGACAACGAGGACGCCATCAGCTCGATCATTCTCGGAAATTCGCTGCTAACCGCCCGCGGCATCCCGGTCGCCGGCGAATACGAGGTGAAGAACGCGCAGGCGATGAAGATCATGGACAGCTTCGGCGCGGGTGGTTCTTTCACCGAGTATTATGCGATGGATTGGAAGGAGGATGTGGTTCTGATGGGCCACGACGGACCCGGCCACATCGCCATCGCGGAGGGGAAAACCAAGGTGCGGCCGCTCGATGTCTATCACGGCAAGGTCGGCCGAGGATTGTCCGTCGAGATATCGGTGAAACACGGGCCGGTCACGCTGCTCTCGGTCGTCGAGACCGAGGACGGACGGCTCAAGCTGCTGGTCGCCGAGGGCGAGTCCGTCCCGGGTCCGGTGCTGGAAATCGGCAACACGAACAGCCGCTACAAGTTCAGCATCGGTGCCCGGCGATTCACCAACGACTGGAAGGCGCAAGGCCCGGCGCACCACTGCGCGGTCGGGGTGGGGAATCTCGCCGGGAAAATCGAAAAGCTCGGGCGTCTGCTCGGGATCGAGACGGTACAAATTTGCGGAGGTCCGGGAGGGGCCACCTCCGGCCTTGCGCGGTTGAGCTTTGACCGTTAAACGTTCGCCCGCATGGCCACGATCAATTCCAATTTCCTCAAGCTCAAAGCCGGTTACCTGTTTCCTGAAATCGCCCGCCGGGTGCGCGTTTACACCGAACAAACCCCCGACAAAGCCGCCCGCATCATCCGTTGCGGCATCGGCGACGTGACCGAGCCGCTGCCCGCCGCCGTGGTGAAAGCGATGCACGAAGGCGTGGATGAAATGGCCAGCCGCGAGACCTTCAAGGGCTACGGTCCGGAGCAAGGCTACGAGTTTCTCCGCCAAGCGATCGTGGACAACCAGTTCGCCGATCTCGGCATTTCCGCCGACGAGGTTTTCATCTCGGACGGCTCGAAGTGCGACACCGGCAACATCCTCGACATCTTCGGCAAGGGCAACGTCATCGCCATCACCGATCCCGTCTATCCGGTCTATGTCGATACCAACGTGATGGCCGGCAACACCGGCGACGCGGATGAAAAGGGCGCCTACGCCGGCCTGCTCTATCTGCCGTGCAACGCGGCTAATAAATTCGTCGCCGACGTTCCGACCGAAAAGGCAGATCTCATTTACCTATGTTTCCCGAACAACCCGACCGGAGCCGTCGCTACCCGCACGCAGCTCGAAGCCTGGGTGAAATTCGCGAAAGCAAACGACGCGATCATCCTCTTCGACGCCGCCTACGAGGCCTTCATCCAGGACCCGGAAATCCCGCGCTCCATTTTCGAAATCGAAGGCGCGCGCGATTGCGCCATCGAGTTCCGCAGCTTCTCGAAAAACGGCGGCTTCACCGGCGTCCGTTGCGCCTACATCGTCATCCCGAAATCCGTTAGTGGCAAGTCCGACACCGGCGAGCGCATCCCGCTCCATCAACTCTGGTCGCGCCGCCACAGCACCAAGTTCAACGGTGCCAGCTACCCGGTCCAGAAAGCCGCCGCCGCCGTTTTCTCTCCCGAAGGAAAACAACAGGTCAGCGCCCTCATCGAGCACTACATGGGGAACGCCAAACTCCTCCGCGAAGCCGCCGCCGCTGCCGGCCTCCCGGTCTTCGGCGGTGAAAACGCGCCTTATGTCTGGGTCGGCTGCCCGGCCGGGCTCAGCTCATGGGACATGTTTGATAAAATGTTAGGCGAGGCGCAGGTCGTCATCACTCCCGGCTCCGGCTTCGGCTCCGCGGGCGAAGGATACTTCCGGATCTCCGCTTTCAACTCGCGTGCGAATGTGGAAGAAGTCTGCCGCAGACTGAAAGCGCTGGTCGCGTGATGCAAAAAAGTAGTCCATTACTACCATTGATTGTGATTCAGACAACGCAGGTGCAGCTCCCGTTCCCGCTGCCAAGGCGTCGGCGCATCGCGAGGCGTTCGTCGCGTGGTAACAGCCGGGACATCCGGAACATTACCCCGAAAATCTTCGTTTTGTGCTCGTTCCGTGAGGTTCTCAAACAACGGGTGAAGCAAGGATGACTCTGTGGGGGAATGTGCAAATCTTCCGAAAGAAGAGAATGAGCGTATCTGTTTCCCTTCAGCAACCAACCGGGGTGATCGCGGCGGCGGTTTACTGGGCTTCTTGTGTTAGTTCGATGTTGCGGAAATAGATTTCCGCGCCATCGGATTGCAAGCCGATGGGGCCGGCCAGCACATGCGACCAGCCGCTGAGGTCTGATCCATTTAAAAGCGTGGTGGTCGTTTTTGTGGTGGGTATCGGCGTGGTTTTCACCAAAGGATTTCACGAGGGCAAATCCGTAAACCAGCTCGGTCTCGTCGGTATCAAAGCCGTGTTCGACGCAGATCTGGGAGTTCAGGGAGAACCAGTTGCCGAGGTCTAACCAGGGTGCGATGCCCGGTGCGATGGCGGTGTCACCGCCGAAGGTGCTGCTGCCGGTGGGGATGACGGTTTCGACTTGGGCGGTGAGGAGGATGTTCATGTCGCGCTCATATTCGGGGGCCGTCTCGTTCCAGCGGTCGCACGTGAGACAGGATGAGGATGCGGAGTGAGGCGTCAAATCATTGGGATGAATCGAGGACATGGGTTACAACCTGACCGGGGCCATGGGTTACCCGAAACCGGTCTGCCGTATATGTTTCGCATCGAAGGCCTTGCCAACGGGCAGGGCGATAAGAAAATCCAAGCCTACAACTACCGTGTCTGCCTGACGACGGATCCCAAGCTCCGGATTCGGATTGAAAAGCCGGAGGGCTATCGTGAGCTCGATCACGAACTCCTGCTCCGCAACTTCGACGCAGGCGATGGACGGCTTCCCGCCCTGATAGAGCCATTGGAAGGATCCGGATCCAAAGTCGATTGGAACAACATGCACGCGGTGGGCTCCGACCATCCCGGTGCGAATTGGGACTACCCGCAAGCCAGCTATGAAAAGCGGCGTGAGATCGAAAAGGAACACGAGACTTACATCCGGGGTTTCCTGTGGACTCTCTCGAACAACCCACGTGTTCCCGAAGCGATCCGCCAGCAGGCCTCCGCTTACGGTTTGCCCAAGGATGAGTTCACCGACAACGGCGGCTGGCCATGGATGATCTACATCCGCGAGGCCCGGCGGATGGTTTCCGACTATGTGATGAATCAGCACGATTGCGAAGGAAAGCGCTCCACACCCGACCCGGTCGCGCTTGGATCATTCGGCATGGACTCCCATGTCGTGCAGCATTTTGTCACCGAAAGCGGACTCGCCCAGAATGATGGCGTGATCTGGCGCGTGCCGCCGAAGCCCTATGGCATCTCCTATCGTTCAATCATTCCTCGCAAGGGCGAGTGCGAGAATCTGTTCTCGCCCATATGCCTCTCCACCTCCCACGTGGCCCATGGCTCCATCCGCATGGAACCGGTGTTCATGGCGCTCTCCCAAAGCGCGGCAATTCAAGCAAGCGGGGCACGCGACGGAGTTGGTCGGCAAGCGGCACCTGTCACTTGAGCACTAGCACAACACCCACGTTCCTCTCACCGTGCGCTGGCCCGGCCACACAAGGCGGAAATTCACGGGCGCAGCTTCGCTGCCACAGCTTCGCGGGAAACCCGCCAATTCCAATCCCTGAGAGTGGATCCATATCCAGCACGAAGGCGAAAGACAGGTCAGAAACCGCGAACACATGCTGAATAACAAAAACCGCCTCCGGCGGGTCGTCGAACCGTGGGAGGATCCGGCCAAGCCCGACGAAAACAAGGATCCTGAAAAGGAAGCCGCTGCCCGCAAATCGCTGCAGGCGGTGTTCGATGCCATGGGGAGTTGAGACAATGCCCCTGCAACGGGTAAAATTTAATCCACTTGCCGGAAGGTCCGGCTTCGCTAGTTTTCCGCAGCTCTTTCTTTACTCATGTCCTCTATCTCCACCATTTTGCAGGTGATCCTGCTCATCTTCGCCGTCGTGATGAGTTTCAACGTCATCATTTTCGTCCACGAGCTCGGCCATTTCCTTGCCGCCAAGTGGCGCGGCTTGCGGATCGACCGCTTCCAGATCTGGTTCGGCACGCCGATTTGGAAAAAAGAAATCAACGGCGTGCAATACGGGCTCGGCTGGATTCCGGCCGGTGGCTTCGTCGCGCTGCCGCAAATGGCCCCGATGGAGGCGCTCGAAGGCGGCACCAAGGATGACAAGCCGCTGCCGCCGATCACCCCGCTGGACAAGATCATCGTCGCCTTCGCCGGTCCGTTGTTTTCCATGCTGCTCGCCTTGCTCTCCGCCCTAGTCGTTTACGGTGTGGGAAAACCGAAGGATTTCATCCCCAGCCAGATCGTCGGCGAAGTCGCCGAAGGCAGCCCGGCCGCCAAAGCCGGAATCCTTCCGGGCGACAAAATCATCGAAATCAACGGCAACCCCGTGGATGGATTCGCCGGTTCGCTCGATAGCATCACCGAGAACATCATCCTCTCCAAAGGCCAACAGATCGAGTTCACCGTCGAGCGCGCGGGTGCCGCAGCTCCGCTCAAGCTGGTGTCTGAGTTCGAGACCCGCAAGACCAAGTGGTTCCAGCGCGGCGGTTTGCGCCAAGTCGGCATCGGTCCGGAAATCGACCACATCGAGTTCGGCTCCATCGTCAAGGGCAGCCCAGCCGACAAGGCCGGCTGCAAGGAGGGCGACATCCTCATCTCCATGAACGGCCGCAAGTTCGCCGACGACCAATCCGCCGTCGCCTTCGTCAAGGAAACCGGCGCGAACCCCATCGAGATCGAAATTAAGCGCGGCGCGGAAATCCTCAAAATCACCGCCACTCCGGTGGTCCCGCTGTCGCCCGCGGGCAAGGGCCCGATGCTCGGTCTCGGCTTCTACGGCGCGCCCTATCAGAATCAAGGCATCGTCCATCCCGGTCCTTTCAAACAGGTCGGCGACAGCCTGCGGATGATGTGGACCACCATCGTCAGCGTGGCCGCGCCGGATTCCAGCATCGGCGTCGGCCACCTGAGCGGCCCGGTCGGCATCGGCAAGCTCCAGTTCCAGCTCCTGCAAATGGACGACGGCTGGCGGCGCATCCTCGCCTTCATGGTGCTCTTCAACGTCAACCTCGCCGTCCTCAACATGATGCCCTTCCCGGTGCTCGACGGCGGCCACATCACCCTCGCCATTTTGGAGAAAATCTTCGGTCGCCCGGTCAAGGCCAAGCCTCTTGAAATCCTCCAGACTCTTTGCGCCCTCGCTCTCATTTCGCTGATGCTCTTCGTCACCAGCAAGGACATCGGCGACAGTTTCGGCCACGGGCCGGCCGCCGGTCAGGAAGTCATTTTCCCATAAGCCGGACCGACCCCCCGTTGCTTCAGCCCGCCGGATTGACAAGGGGATGCCGGAACAGCATCTTCCCGCGCATGGTATCCGAGAAACCCAACTCGCCGCTTGCGGGACGCCCGCCTGTTTTTGCGATTTCCTGCTGGGTGCTGGCGCTGATGGCGTTCTCGCAGTTGTTAGTCTCGGGGCTGGCGCTGGCGACGAGGTTCGACGAATCGCGCGAGGTGCGCACCGTGATCAAGGAAGTGCCAAAATTGATCGCCGTGCGGATTCCCGCCGCCGTCACCGAGCAGCATCGCTCGTCATCGGTCGTTTCTCATCCACCGGTGGTGCCGCCGGTCGCCGCGCCGGTCGCCGCGCTGCCGCCTCCGACGCCCGTCACCGTGCCACAAGTCGGCGATCCGCGGTCGGAACGGATGGTTCACGAAGCCCGCCAGGCGCGCGTGGCCGGTGACATGGGACTCGCCATCGTCAAACTCGAGGAAGCGCTTTCCCAGTCGCCGGGCGACCCGAGCGTGCATTACGAACTCGGCCTCGTGCACGAGCAGATGGGCGTGTTCGACACCGCCGCAGCGCACTTCGAGAAGGTTTTCCAAATGGGCGTCTCGGGTGCCGGATCGCTCTACGCGCTGGCTGCCGGAAAACTGCGCGATGGTTTCGAGCAGCCGGATGCCATGCTCGGCAAGCTCTCTCTCAGCCGCGTCCGGATCTTCAAGGACCCGGACAACGAAGCCGGCCAACGCGTCATCCTAACCATCCCGGTGCAGAAGGCTCCCGGCGAGGAAATCGACGTCGCGGAAATCGCGGTCTCGGTCACCTTTTTCAACCGCACTTCCAAAGGGGAGGTCGTCCAACTCGAGGACAAATCCTGGGTGACCGAGCAGTGGCTGACGATGCCCTTCGACTGGGCTGGCGACGAGGAAAGCCTGCGGATGACTTACGTGATTCCGCCGCAGGACGGGCAAACCGAGCATCTGTTCGGCGGTCGCACCTATTACGGCCAGGTCGTTTCGCTGCTTTATAAAGGCGAGGTCCTCGACGTGCAGGCCTGGCCGCGCGACCTCGCGGCGAAAATCCCGCGCTCGCCCGCCGCGAATTCCGGCGACCCGCTGCTGCCGGAATTCCAAGACTCGCTGCCTCCGGGCTTCGATCCGAATCTCCCGCTGCTGCCGCCCCTCCCGATCAAGTGATCTCTCCAAGCCCGATGAATTCCGAACCCGAAGAGCGCCTGCTAGGCGAATACCGACTTAAAGAACTCGTCGCGGAAAACGCCGTCTTCTGCACATGGCTTGCGACACAGACTTCCATTTCCCGTCTCGTCCTGGTCGATGAACTCCGGGCGGACGAGGCCCATCACCGGGACACTTTTCTAGCAGGTGTCCGCGCCAAGGCGTCGGTGGGCCATCCGTTGATCGGCTCAGTTTACGAAGCCGTTGCCGGGCCGGGCCCCTGTTATTATGCCCACGAGCTCCTGCCCGGCGTCACCCTCGCGCAGCGGCAGCAAGCGAGGCAACCGTTGCCCCCCGCCCGTCTTACCAACGTGCTGCGCCGGGTTTCCGAGGCCCAGCTCCAGCTTGAAGCTCTTGGCCTGGCGACCTCGCCGCTGGACCTGGATGCGATCTATCAAGACGAACACGGCGTCGTCCGGCTGAAGAACCTCGCCATCGCCGGAGCCCGCGATCCTGACCAATCCGCGCGCGACATCGTCCACCTCGGAAACGCCCTCGTCCCTCTAACCGCCACGGACCAGCCCGGCACCACCCGGATGCTCACCGTATGCGCCTGGATGCGCGGCGAGGGCCTCGAAGCGCCGCTCACTTGGGATCAAGTCCGTGATTTCTGCATGCAGATCGAGCACCAGCTCGCCGATCCCGCCTCGTCTTTGACGCCGACCCGGCCGGGGCTTCCTGCTAGAAAAAAGCAACCCGTCGCGTTGATCGCCATCGCCACTGCGGTGCTTGCCATCGGCATTGTCGTGCTGGCCAGCCGGATGAGGCCGTCCGCGCCGCCGGCCCCGCCCCGCGCCAGTTTGCCGGAGGCCGTCAACGTCGCCGCCGGGAAACATCCCACGCCCGATGGCGGTGAGGAGATGCTCCCCGCCTTCCGCATTTCCGCCAACGAGATCACCATCGGCCAATACGCCGGATTTCTCGAAATCCTCGGCACGCTCGCCAAGGACGGCCGCGAGCACACCTTCGATCCCGCCGGCCAGGCACCCGGAAAAACCTCCCACGAGCCTGCCGACTGGCCGGCCCTGCTCGCCGCCGCCAAGGCTAACAGCATCTGGCAGAACCAGCCGGTCACGCTCGATTGCCCAGTCACCGGTGTCGACTGGTGGGACGCCGCCGCCTATGCCGAGTGGAAAAAAGCCCGCCTGCCGACGCAGGAAGAATGGTTCGCCGCGCTTCACCTGGACATGAAAAAACCCGCCGCGATCCCACCCGGTCCGTGGGCGCCCGTCACTTCCCAAGCCGTCGACCGCACCCCGCCCGGCCTGCTAGGCATGGCGGGCTCGGTCGGCGAATGGACCGCCAAGCCCGCGCCGAGTCCGGCCAACCCGCTCGGTGAGAAACTCTGGGTCGTCATCGGCGGCTCCTATCTGAAACCCGGCAGCAACGCGCTCACCCGCGAGTGGACCGCCGACCGCTCGCTCCGCCGTCCTGACCTCGGCTTCCGCGTGGTGTTCGACGCGGAGTGAGCCAGAAAGTAGTCCAGGACTTCAGTCCGTTCTTTCTCCAACCCGCTATTTAGGAATTTGACGGAACCACCTTCCGGAGCTTTGCTCGGGAACATTAAATTTCTCAATACACTCCTTCTCGCCACCTCACTCGCCACCGGCGTCCACGCCGCGCTGGTGGAGAAATCCGTCACCTATCAGCAAGGTGGAGCGACCTTGGAGGGCTTCCATGTTTATGATGAAGCGGTGCCCGCATCTTTCCGGCGATGAGCGAGGTGTTCGATTGGCAGCATTACCTAACCGCGTTCCGCGAGGCGGCGGAAGCGGCGGGATTCACGCCCACGCTGCTCGCCGATCTGGAGAGCGGGCCGCTCGTCGCCTGGGAGCGTCCCGGCGGCGGGCCGCGCGTCTATCTGTCAGCCGGGATTCATGGCGACGAGCCCGCCGGGCCGCTCGCGCTGCTCGAACTGATGCGCGAGGGTTTTTTCAATCCGGCGGTCGATTGGTCGCTTTGTCCGGCGCTCAATCCCTCGGGCCTCGCCGCCATCACCCGCGAAAACGCCGGCGGCGTGGACCTGAATCGCGACTACTGGCAGCGCGCCACGCTGGAAGTCATCTCCCATGCGCTGTGGCTCGACGCGCGGCCCACGCCGGACCTATTCATTTCCCTGCACGAGGATTGGGAAAGCACCGGCTTCTACTTTTATGAAATCAACCTGGGAGACGATGATCCGGAGCGCGCGCGGCTGATCCTTGAAGCGGTCAGCCCCTGGTTCCCGCCGGAGTCGGGCCCGGAAATCGACGGTCACGACTCGCGCGCGGCCGGCTGGATCTATCACCCCGCCGAGCCCGACCTGCCGGAAGGCTGGCCGGAAGCCATCTATCTGGCGAAAATGGGCTGCCCTGTTTCCTTCACCTTCGAGACGCCCAGCCACGCAGCACTCGGCGAACGCGTGGCCGCCCACATGGCCGCGGTGAAAGCCGCGTGCGCGGGAATCGGAGCGTGAGACTGACGAGCACGGGTATCCACCCTGAAAACGTCATTCTCGCCGAGGTCGGCGGACAAATCGATCCCTTCGGTTTCATTCCGGTTCGCGAAAAATAGGGCTGCGGTGTCATTTGTCACAATGAAGGCCCCCCGACCTTGACAGCACGATCCCGTGGAATGCAGACTAACGTGGCATGCGCGTGGATGAAGCGCGCATGGATTTTCCGCACCATCTCTAATCATTTCATGAAAATCCTGATCACCGGCGGCGCTGGCTTCATTGGTTCCAACCTTGTGAGGCAAATCCTTGATGAAACCACCCACGAGGTCGTCAACCTGGACAAACTCACCTATGCGGGAAACCTCTCGTCTCTGGACGGCTATTTGGGAAACCCACGCCACACCTTCATCCAGGCCGACCTCTGCGATCCCGCCGCGCTCACCGCGCTCTTTGCCGAGCACCGCCCGGATGCCGTGATGCACCTCGCTGCGGAAAGCCATGTGGATCGCTCGATCGATGGTCCCGGCGACTTCATCCACACCAACATCCTCGGCACCTATCACCTGTTACAGGCCGCCCTCGCCCACTACCGCGGACTCCCTCCCTCCCAGCAGGAAGCCTTCCGTTTCCTCCACGTCTCCACCGACGAGGTTTACGGCTCGCTCGGGGCGAACGATCCTGGCTTTTCGGAAACCACGCCCTACTCGCCGCATTCCCCCTACTCCGCCAGCAAGGCCTCGTCCGACCACCTCGCCCGCGCCTGGTGCGACACCTACGGCCTCCCCGTGCTCGTCACGAACTGCTCGAACAACTACGGCCCCTATCAATTTCCCGAGAAGCTCATCCCCGTCGTGATCCTCAAGTGCCTTCGCGGCGAGCCCATCCCGGTTTACGGAAAAGGCGAGAACATCCGCGACTGGCTCTACGTCGGTGACCACTGCGTCGCCCTCCGAACCGTCCTTGAAAAGGGCGCGCCCGGAGCAACCTACAACATCGGCGGCAACAACGAGCAGACCAACCTCGATCTGGTCCGCCACATCTGCGCCCTGCTAGACGAGCTCCGTCCCGGCCCGCAGCCTTACGCCTCCCTCATCACCTTTGTCACCGACCGCCCCGGCCACGACCTCCGCTACGCCATCGATCCCACGAAGATCCGCACCAAACTCGGCTGGGAACCCCGCGAAACCTTCCAAACCGGATTTCGCAAATCCATCCAATGGTATCTCGAAAACCAGGACTGGTGGCAACAGATCCTGGACGGCACCTACCAGTTGCAGCGACTGGGGAAATCCTGACCTCCGACTCACCATGAAAGGCATCATTCTCGCAGGCGGCGCGGGGTCGCAGCTCTAACCGCTCACCCTCGTGGCGAGCAAGCAGCTCCAGCCGGCTTATGAGTTTGCGGGACGGATAGTAGGGGTAGCAGATCAAGCCTTCGCCGGGGTAGCCGTTGGAGTCGAGCGCCCAGGTGCCTGATCCATTGACGGTGGTCTGGGAGAAAACCAGTGCTCCGCTTACGGATGCGTCAAGCGTGTTGTTGCCGGATAGGTGGAAATTGCGGTCGGTCGTAGCCCCCGAGCCGATGTATTTTAGCGCGCCGCTGCTATTGGCATTAATGGTCGCGCTGTTGGCGGCGGCGGTGCCATTGATGGTGAAAGAACGGTTGCTGCTGCCTACTCCGCCTGTGTAGGTGAGGACGGTGCCATTGCCCAACAACAGGTTGGAAGCGGCATTGATCGTGGACGAGTTGAGGTTGTTTGTGGCGACGCAGCAGCTTCTAGCGCGGAAACGGCTGCAGGTGCCGGAGGATGTTTCCCTGGTGAGTATGGCGTCGGATCCGGCGTTTGAATGGGGATCAAGGCAATTGGGGACTTGCTGAAGGAATTGGATTTCAGGCGTGATACTCTTGGATGCTCTTCACCGTGAACTCCATCTCCTTCAGCGAGCGCATCGCCTTCACGGACGCTTCGGCGGCGGCGAGGTTGGTGGCGTGGGAGATCTTTTGGGCGATGGCGGTGGAACGGATCAGGATCTCGTCGGCGCGGGACTCGTGGGTGGACGGGGTGTTGATGATGAAATGGATTTCGCCGTTTTTCATCATGTCGATCACGTTCGGGCGGGCTTGCTCGAGGACTTTGTAAACGCGGGTGCTCGGAATGCCTTCCGCGACGAGGCGGGCGTGGGTGCCGCCGGTGGAGTAAATTTTGAAGCCGAGACCCACGAGGTCGCGGGCGACTTGCACGGCGCGGTTTTTGTCGAGATCGGCGACGGAGAGGAAGACGTTGCCTTCGGTGGGCAGCGGGTTGAAGGCGCTGATCTGCGACTTCGCGTAGGCCATGCCCCAGTCGGCGTCGATGCCCATGACCTCGCCGGTGGATTTCATTTCCGGACCGAGCACGATGTCGATGCCAGGGAATCGGTTCCACGGGAAGACGGCTTCCTTCACGGAGAAATGTTTGGGGATGATGGTTTCGGTGTAGCCGAGATCGACGAGTTTTTCGCCGACCATGACCTTGGCGGCGAGCTTGGCGAGCGAGACGCCGGTGGCTTTGCTGACGAATGGCACGGTGCGGGAAGCACGCGGGTTGACCTCGATGACGTAGAGCTGCTCGTCCTTCACGGCGAACTGGATGTTCATCAGGCCCTTGACCTGGAGCTCGCGGGCGAGGTCCTTGGCGGCACGGACGATTTCCGACTTGATAGATTCTGATAGAGAAAACGAGGGAATGACGCAGGCGGAATCTCCGGAGTGGATGCCGGCTTGTTCGATGTGCTGCATGATCGCGCCGACGACCGACGTTTCGCCATCGCTGATGCAGTCCACATCCACTTCCGTGGCGTTGTCGAGGAAGCGGTCCACCAGCACGGGGCGCTCGGGTGAGGCGATGACGGCCTCGCGCATGTAGCGGGTGAGTTCCTGGTCGCTGTAAACAATCATCATGCCGCGGCCGCCTAACACGAAGGACGGGCGGACGAGCACCGGGTAGCCGATGCGGTTGGCGATGACGAGGGCTTCCGCTTCGTTGGTGGCGGTGCCGGCTTCGGCTTGCTTGAGGTTGAGCTTGTCGAGCAAGGCGGAGAAAAACTTGCGGTCTTCGGCTTGTTCGATGGATTTCGGCGAGGTGCCGATGATCGGGACGCCGTGGCGTTCGAGATCGGCGGCGAGGTTGAGCGGGGTTTGCCCGCCGAACTGGACGATGACACCGAAGGGCTTTTCCTGGTCGCAGATGTTGAGCACGTCTTCTAGCGTGAGTGGCTCGAAGAACAGCTTGTCCGAAGTGTCGTAGTCGGTGGAGACCGTTTCTGGGTTCGAGTTCACCATGATGGTTTCGTAGCCGAGTTCCTTCAAAGCGAAGGCGGCGTGGACGCAGCAGTAGTCGAACTCGATGCCCTGGCCGATCCGGTTAGGTCCGCCGCCGAGGATGATGATCTTCTTCTTCTCCGACTGGCGGGCTTCGTTTTCATCGCCGTAAGTCGAGTAGAAATACGGCGTGTAAGCCTCGAATTCCGCCGCGCAGGTATCGACGAGGCGGTAGCCGGGGATGATGCCGAGGGATTTACGCGTGGCGCGGACTTCGTCTTCGGTGGTGTCGTAGGCGAGGGCGATTTGACGGTCGGAGAAGCCGAGTTTTTTGAGGCGGCGTAGAACAGCCGTCTCGGCTGTTTGGGAAAACGGGCGTCTCGCCTGTTGTTCCGGGTAGCTCGGTTTTGTCAACACACTGAGCTCCCCGAGTTCATAACTCTCCCGGCGGAGTTGCGCAGGATTCCTGGAAATATAGGCGCGAAAATCTACCAGGTTTTCCCAGCCCCGGGTGATCCGATCATAACTTTCTTCCATCCACACTGTCCCACTGCGCCCGAGCGATTTGTTGATCGCGTGAGCGGTGAAGGATTTCCACGAATGCAGAATCTGACTGAGCGAGTGGCCTGATAGAGGCTTTAGTAAGACATGCACATGATTGGGCATGACTACGAAAGAGTCGAGAATGTAGCGTTGCTCGTGGAAGTGACGTAGGGCGTCCGAAACAAGTTTTGTCACCTCGGGACGTTCCAGCAGGCATTCGCCGTGACCTTGATCCATCCATTTTTCGGGACCTTCGCGGAAACGGAGTTCGTATTCTTCAAGGGTTTTATAATCCCAAGGCTGAGGGTGATGCTGGTGCCAAGTTTCAAGATCTTCACGCCAAGTAACGAGTTGTGAGGCAGGGATGGAGTCACCCAGGCGGAAAGTGACGAAGTAGGTGCAGCCTTCCTGCTCCCAATGAGGGAGATGGCGGCGGGTTTTGTCGATTGGGGAGTCTTGGGAGAATGCTTGGAATTCGGTTGGAGATGGAGAACAGGCGGGACGCCCGTTTTCCGTGACGGGCGAGACGCCCATCCTCCGGCCTTCCTCGGCGATCTGTTGGAGGTGACCGAGGAACCACGGGTCGATGGCAGTGGCGTCGAAAATTTCCCCCAGCGTCCAACCGTTCACGAACGCGGTTTGCAGCCAGAAAATGCGCTCGGCGTTAGGGATTTGGAGCTTGCGGGCGATCTCGTCGCGGGTCGGGTTTTGCGGGTCCTTCTTGTCGAAGCCGAAGCCCCAGCGGCCGGTTTCGAGCGAGCGCAGGCATTTCTGCATGGACTCCTTGAACGTGCGGCCGATCGACATCGCCTCGCCCACGGATTTCATCGAGGTGGTGAGAACCGGGTTCGCGGTCGGGAATTTTTCGAAGGTGAAACGCGGGATTTTCGTGACCACGTAGTCGATCGTCGGCTCGAACGAGGCGGGCGTGACGCGGGTGATGTCGTTAGGCAACTCGTCGAGCGTGTAGCCGACGGCGAGTTTCGCGGCGATCTTGGCGATGGGAAATCCGGTGGCTTTCGAGGCGAGCGCGGAGCTGCGGGAAACCCGCGGATTCATCTCGATGACGATCATCCGGCCGGTTTTCGGGTCGGTGGCGAACTGGATGTTCGAGCCGCCGGTTTCCACGCCGATCTCGCGGATCACGGCGAAGGACGCGTCACGCATGATTTGGTATTCGCGGTCGGTCAGCGTCTGGATCGGTGCGACGGTGATCGAGTCGCCGGTGTGCACGCCGCAGGGATCGAGGTTTTCGATCGAGCAAATGACCACGCAGTTGTCGGCGCAGTCCCGCATGACTTCCATTTCGAATTCCTTCCAGCCGAGCAGGGATTCGTCGATGAGCACCTCGGAAACCGGGGAAAGATCGAGCCCGCGGGTGATGATTTCTTCGAACTCCTCGCGGTTGTAAGCGATGCCGCCGCCTTGGCCGCCGAGCGTGAAAGCCGGGCGGATGATGAGCGGAAAAGTGCCGATTTCCTCCGCCACTTTCTTCGCCTCTTCCATCGTGTGGGCGATGCCGGAGCGCGGCATGTCGAGGCCGATGCGGATCATCGCCTCTTTGAAAAGCTGGCGGTCCTCGCCCATGTCGATGGCCTCGGCCTTGGCGCCGATCATCCGGACGCCGTGTTTGTCGAGCGTGCCGGATTTATAGAGCGACATCGAGGTGTTCAGCGCCGTCTGGCCGCCAAGCGTCGGGAGCAGGGCGTCAGGCTTCTCGCGGATGATGATTTTTTCCACCACTTCCGGCGTGATCGGCTCGATGTAAGTGCGGTGGGCGAACTCGGGATCGGTCATGATCGTCGCCGGATTCGAGTTCACGAGGATGACTTCATAGCCCTCTTCCTTCAGCGCCTTGCACGCTTGGACGCCGGAGTAGTCGAATTCACAGCCTTGGCCGATGACGATGGGGCCGGAGCCGATGACGAGAATTTTCCGGATCGAGGTGTCTTTGGGCATGGTAGGAGAAGGTTGGGAGAGACCGCCGGGCGGCTAAATTTCGAGGTGTGTGGCAGGGATCATCCGGCTTGTAAAGGGCGGGATGCTTGGAAGATTGCTTCGCCGCGGCTAAATCATTTGCCGCGGCGACACGACGAAATGGCGCAAGAAATGAGTTCAGTTGCCTCCCGTGCCCTGCGGTTGCTCCATCAACTCCTTGAGTCCGCCCATGCCGTCCATCATGCTCTTGATATCCGTGGTCACCTTGCGGGCGGACTCGATCGACATGTCCAGCTTTTCGAGTTCCATCTTTGGGAGGCTGGCGATGTTGCCTTCCGTCACACCCGGGACATAACTGGGATCGGCCTGTGAATCGGTCGCCCGCTGAGTCATCGTGCGATCGAGTTTATCGGCTTGGTTCGGATCGAGAATTCCGCGCAGCCCGGAGACGAACTCCGGGTCTCGGAGTGGCGATCCGCCGCCGAAATTCTTGCGGTCCAGCGGATTGATCACGCCCTTGAGATCGTCCTGAATATCAATGCCAATTATCGCCGGGCGTCGATGCCTGCGAAGTTGGCTTGTTGGAAGCCTTTCCCAGTGCTGGCGGAACCATTTCCGCAGTCCGGCCAGTTCCATCTTGACCTGTTCAAACGATCACGCTTCAACTGTCGCCATGAGCCTGCAACTGTTATCCAGCCGCCTCAAGCAAACCTTCGGCTATGACGAATTCCGCCCGCTGCAGCGCGAAATCATGGAAGCCTCGCTGGAGGGCCGGGATGCGGTCGCGATTTTGCCCACCGGTGCGGGGAAGAGCCTTTGCTATCAGCTACCCGCCCTCGTCCGCGAGGGACTCACGGTCGTCGTCTCGCCGCTCATCGCGCTGATGAAGGACCAGGTGGACCAGCTCGAAGCCAGCGGCGTGGCGGCGACCTTCATCAATTCCTCCCTCGACGGCGACGAGGCCCGGCGGCGGCTCAACGGCATCAACGCCGGCGAATACCAGCTGCTCTACGTCGCGCCGGAGCGCCTGATGCTGTCGGATTTCCTGGCGCGGCTGAAGGACTGGAACATCGCCGCTCTGGCCGTGGACGAGGCGCACTGCATCAGCGAGTGGGGCCACGATTTCCGCCCGGAATACCGCCGCCTCAAGGAAGTCCGGCAGGTGATCCCGCACATTCCAGTGCTCGCCCTAACCGCCACCGCCACCGAGCGGGTGCGCGAGGACATCGTCAAACAACTCGAACTGCGCGATCCCACCGTCTTCCTCGCCAGCTTCAACCGGCCGAACCTGAAATACCAGGTCATCGCGAAATCCGGAGCCGCCGCGCAGGTTTGCAATTTCGCCAACGCCCGGCCCGAGGACTCCGGCATCGTCTATTGCCAGTCCCGCAAAGCCACCGAAACCCTCGCCGCCACCCTGCGCGGGCAGGGATTCTCCGCCGTCGCCTATCACGCCGGCCTCGACCAAGCGGAGCGTGCTAAAAACCAGGACGCCTTCCTCCGCGACGAGGCCAAGATCGTCTGCGCCACCGTCGCCTTCGGCATGGGCATCAACAAACCCAACGTCCGCTACGTCATCCACGCCGACCTGCCGAAAAACATCGAGGGCTACTATCAGGAAACCGGCCGCGCTGGCCGCGACGGCCTGCCCGCCGACTGCCTGCTGCTGTTCTCCCGTGGCGACGTCACGAAATACCTGAAGTTTCTCGAAGAAATCCCCGACGAACAGGCCCGCAACATCGCCCACCGCCAGCTCGACCAGATGACGCATTTTGCCGAAAACGACGCCTGCCGCCGCGTCAGCCTGATGGGCTATTTCGGCGAGATCTGGACCGAGGAAAACTGCGGTGGCTGCGACCACTGCCTCCATCCCCGCGAAAAATGGGACGCCACCATCGATGTCCAAAAACTGCTCAGCTGTGTGCTGCGCATCCGCCAGGCCGGCGGATTCAGCGTCGGCCTCAACCATGTTTCCGAAGTTCTAACCGGCGGCCAGTCGGAGAAAATCCAACGCTGGAAACACGACCAACTCACCACCCACGGCATCGGCAAGGACCAACCGCGTCCTTACTGGGTCGATCTCGGACGGCAACTGCTTCGCGCCGGTCTGCTCGCCGCGAGCGAGGATAAATTCCCCACCGTCGCCGTCAGCCAGCGCGGCATCGACGTTCTCAAAAAGCGCGAGGCCGTCATGCTCACCCGTGCGCTCAACACGCCCAAAGTGAAGACCGTCCGCACCGGCGACATCCCCTGCGACCCCAACCTCTTCGAGCAACTGCGCGTCCTCCGCAAGGAGCTCGCCGACGCCCGCAACGTGCCGCCGTATGTGGTTTTCTCCGATGTCACGCTGCGCCATTTCAGCCGCGACTATCCGCAGGACAACGCCGCGCTGCTGTGCATCCCCGGCGTCGGCGAGAAAAAACTCGACGACTACGGCAAGGCGTTCCTCGGCATAATCCACGAGTGGCTAGCAGAAAACCCGAGGCAGGATTTCGCGCCGCTCGAACTCGTTGCCGCGCCGCCTCCCCGCCCGGCGGGCATCACGATTGGCACTGCGGCGATCACCTTGGAACTCTTCAAAAGCGGCCAATCCGTCGCGGAAATCGCGAAATCCCGCGGCTTCGCCGAGTCCACCATCGAGACCCACCTCGGCCAGGCCATTGAAAACGGCACTCAACTCGCCCCGCGCGGACTCTACACGGATGAGGAAGCCGAGCAAATGAAAGCCGCGCTGGAAGGCTACGACGAAATCGCCCTCAAACCCGTTTTCGAACAACTCGAAGGCCGCATCAGCTACGGGAAACTCCGGCTCTATCGGGCGGTGTCTTCACAGCAAGGTTGCTGACCATTAGTCCGCTGCACTCACCCACGCGCCGAAGGATTACGAGCCGCACTCCGGGCGCGTGAGACAGGCATTCCTGCCTGTTATTTCTTCAGCGATTGGATGATTTTTTGGAACTGCTCATCGAGAAGTTTTTGTGCGGTGGTGCCGCGAGCAGTAGCGGCCTTTTCCACTTGTTCCATTTCGCGCTGGCTGAATTTGGCTTCGAACTTGAGCGACGAGGTGTCCGGGAGGTCGAGCCAGGCGTCCTGGGCTTTGGCGAGTTCTTTAGCATCGAGGCCGAGGCTCTTGAGGATGCCGGTGGCCATCATCCTGTTGCCGGGGAACGCCATGTGAACGCCATCGCCGGTGAGCGCATTTTTGCCGGGGGTGTTCGCTTTGGAGACGGCTTCCTGCATCTCCGCGTTGAGGTCGGCAAGCACCAGGGTTTTTTCCTTGGCGAGCGAGCGAAGAAACTCGTTGTAAGGGACGAGTTTGAGATTGTTCGGGTTCGCTTGATCCTCGCCGATCATCGTTGAGGTGAGGAGGACGACCTTGATGCCGGCGGCTTGCGCCTGATCGATGATGCGGGTGATGTTCTTCTTGTAGTCGTCGAACGACACTCCTTTTTCGCCGTGCCAGACGTCGTTGACGCCGCAACTGAGCGTCATCCACTGCGGTTTCTTGCTGAGCACGTCGCGCTCCAGGCGGTCGAGCATCTGGTCGGATTTGTGGCCGCTGATGCCCGCGCCGATGACTTCGATTTTCACGCCGTTGGCGGCGAGGGCGCTGCTGACCAGATTGACGTAGCCGCTGGGACTGCTCTTGCCTTGCTGGGTGATGGAGTCGCCGAGGAAGACGACTTTATCGCCGGATTTGATCGGGATTTGCGCCAGGGCGAGAGGCGCGGCGGTGATGAGGAGGGCGAGGTGGAAAAGCGGTGCTAATTTCATGTCGAGGCAAGGACTTAGTCCGTTTTGCCATCGGCGGGAAGCGGGAAAATCGAGGACCCTGCAATCCAACGTCTCGCAGCCGTGGAATGCCGGCTTTGGCAATTTCAGACATCCTGATCCGGGCGGCGCTGAGATACATCGTCACGCCCTCGGCGATGAGCACGCTCGGGCGGGCGTTGGAGAATTCCGGGCAGACGTTGGCCGCGGTTGACGGCATCAGCCTTGCATGGACGAGCCGAAACCCTTAGGCATCGGGCCGATGTCCGGCGAAAATCTCAAACCGCAGCGAAATCCATCCTGGTCCGGCACCCTCCTGCGGGTGGTCCTGATCTGCGGCGGCTCGGTGGCCATCTTGCTGCCCGCCTGGCTGCCTAACCGGCCTTCGGTGCCCATCGAGCGCGGCACGGTCGAGCTGCTGCAAGCATTCCTGCTCGTCGCCGCCGCCGCGGTGATCCTCGGTGCCTCCACCCATGCCGGACGCAACCGCCCGGTCTGCCGTGTGCTGGCCATGGGACTGTGCGCCGCCTTCGTCGGTGAGATCGACGATTTCATTTCAGGAATCATGCGCATCAATTTTCCGGAAGGGTGGGCGGTTGGCTTCATTCTGTTATTCGCGCTCGTCACGATCTATCGCAACCGGCGGGTCATGTTTCATTTTTTCTCCACCATGGGAAACCACGCCGGCTCGGGGCTGATCGGCTCGGCGCTGCTCATCATTTACGTGTTCAACCGGGTGATCGGCAGCACCCGCTTTTGGAAGGCCACGCTCGGTGACGCCTTCTCGCCGGAGGTGCCAAGGATTTGTAAAAGCTATCTGGAACTGCTCGCTTTCTATCTGATTTTCATCGGCATTCTCGGCCTGTCCATCACGCTGGCGAGGCGCAAGGAACTTTGAACATCGAACGCCCAACATCGAACGCCGAATCAAAAACACCCGAGCAACAGCTCTTCACTTCAATGTTCAACGTTGAATGTTCGATGTTGGATGTTCCTCTTTCACCCATGTTCCACATCGTCCTCTTCGAGCCGGAAATCCCGCACAACGCCGGAGCCGCCGGGCGACTCGCGCTGGCCACCGGCTCGACGCTGCACCTGATCGAGCCGTTAGGATTTTCCCTCGAAGACAAATACGTCCGCCGCACGGGCCTGGACTACTGGCAGGACGTGAAGCTGCGCGTCTGGAAATCCTTCGACGAGCTGCGCGCCGGGGCGGACGAGGGCGCGCAGTTCTGGTTTCTCAGCACCAAGGCGACTTCCTCGCCGTGGCAGGCGAAATTCCAACCCGGCGACTACCTCGTCTTCGGCCGCGAGACCCGCGGCCTGCCGGAAGAACTCGTCGAACAAGCCGGAGAAAACGCGCTGCGAATCCCGATGGTGCCCGGCGGCACGCGCAGCCTGAATCTATCCACCGCCGTCGCCATCGTCCTCTACGAAGCCGTCCGCCAGCAGGAGCCGGCGTGGTGAGGAGCGGCAACATCATCCCGCCCTGTGAAATTTCGGAAATGACGCTGGAGGAGAAATACGGATAGCTCCTTACGAGAGCGTGGCCACGTGCGGATAATCGAGAATTTTACGATCGGTGGTCACCAAGCTGAGTCTTTCCAGCCGCGCGGTTGCGATGAGCACCAGATCAGCCGGATCGCGATGGATGGGAGCCGGCAGACTGTAAGCTTCCGCCATCACCTGATCGTTGATCGGCAAACTGGTCCAGCCTGTTTTCCCGAGCAGTTCCTCCCACCAAGTCCGCCAGTGGCTTTCCAGGGAAATCCTCCCGCGCTCCTGAAGGCAGGCGATTTCCGCCAGCGAGATCGAGGAAACAAAGACTTCCGACGAGTTTGCCGAATCGATCAGCTCCAAGGTCCTCGCGGACAAATCGGACGTTCCTCCCGCGATGAAGAGGATGGCACAGGTATCGAGAAGATAAGGCATGAGCGGATCAGCGGAGCATTTCCCAATCTTCCTGCGGGATGCCGGACTCGGTCACATCACCGAGAATTTTCACCGTCCCCTTCATGCATCCCACGACGCTTGGGTCCGGCCTGCCACCCGCGGGTTTGCGCACGGATTCCACCTTGGCCAACGGCACGTTGCGGCGGCAAATGATGACCTCGCCGCCGTTTTCCACGATCTCAAGAAACTCGGAAAGCCGGTCCTTGAATTCAGCGGTATTTACCATGGTCGCCATGGCCAAAAACATGGCCAACTTCATGGCTAAAGTCAAGAACCCGCTTCCGGACTTGCCGCGCCGGGCGTCACAGGGCATTTCCACGGCATGGCGTTTTCCGCAGTTCTTTTTGATTTCGACGGGGTGCTGGTGGACACCGAGTGGGTGATCTATCAGGCTTGGCTGCGGACTTTCCGTGACCACGGCCACGACTTGCCGCTGGCAATTTACACGCACTGCATCGGCTCGGATTTCGCCACTTGGTCGCCGAAGACGCACTTGGAGGAGCTGTCGGGACTGGCTTTCGACTGGCACGATCTGGACGCGCGGCGGCAGGAGAGAATCATGGGCGAACTGACCGACGAAGGGGCGATGTCGGGCGTGATCGGTTTGCTGGAGCAACTCGGCCGCGGAGGGAGCCGGCGGGCGGTGGTTTCGAGTTCCTCGCATCACTGGGTAGATGGCTGGCTGGATAAACTGGCGTTTGCGGAGCACTTTGAGACGGTCGTCTGCCGGGGCGACGCGGCGCGGATCAAGCCGGCGCCGGATTTGTATCTGGAAGCTGCCAGACGGCTGGAGCTCTGGCCTGCGGAGTGCCTCGTGATCGAGGATTCTCTCAACGGCGTGAAGTCGGCGAAGGCGGCGGGGATGAGCGTCTGGGTGGTGCCGAACCGGGTGACGGCAGGCTTGGATTTTCGCGAAGCGGACCGGATTTTCCCCTCGCTGGTCGAGCTGGCGGCGGCGCTTCAGTAACCGGCTGGGTGGCGCATCACGTGGCCACGGACTTGGCGGGTTTCTGGTTTCCAAAGCGGACCGGACTCGCCGCCAGGGCCGCCGGTATCGAGCCGCAGGCCGGCGACGGTCATGAAAACATGGCCCTTGCGGATATAGATGGTGATCCATTTTCCCGCGCCTTTTTTGCCGTAGCCGAAATAGCTTCTGGACGGGATGCTGCCCTTCATGAGGCCCGCCTCGCGAAGGACATAGGACACGGTGCCGGAGCAATCGTAGCCGGAATCCTGCATCCGCCCGTGGCCGCCGCCCCACTTGTAGGCCTTGCCTTGGAGGCGGTTGCCGGCGGCGATCGCCCGCTTCACGGCGGTCGGGGCGTTTCGCGGCGCGTAGGCGAGTCCGTCTTTCAACAGGGCGGTACGGCCGCTTTCAAAATGATAGGAAACCGGCCGCCTGGCTTTGACTTGGTTGGAGCAGGAAACGAGTCCGCCAAAGAAGGACAAACCGATCGCCAGACGACAAATGAAGCTTTTCACGTCCGCACAATTTGCAAAATCATCAGGAAATGTAAATTACTTTGTCCCGTGCTCGGCGAGGTAGGCAATGACTTGGCCCAGTGCGCGGGCGCGGTGGCTCAGGGTGTTTTTGACCGCGTCGCCCAACTCCGCGAACGTCTGCTCGTATCCCTCCGGGATGAACAGCGGGTCGTAGCCGAAGCCGCCGGTGCCGCTCAGCGCATCGACCAATCGCCCTTCGACGGTGCCCGAGAAATTTGCCTGCTCCACGCCACCGGACGCCAAAACCATGGTGCAGCGGAAGCGGGCGCCGCGGTCGGTTTTCCCGGCCATTTCCGCCAATAAGCGGGCGTTGTTCTTCGCGTGGTTTCCCTCCTCGCCGCCATAGCTGGACGACCACACGCCCGGTGCGCCGGCGAGCGCGTCCACTTCGAGCCCGGAGTCGTCGGACAAAACCCAGCCCTCCACGCGGTCGCTGATGCCCCCGGCCTTCAAGCGCGCGTTTTCCAGAAAGGTCGTCCCGGTTTCCTCGATCTCCGGGAAATCCGGAAAATCCGTCGCATCTAGGACTTCGAAATCGTCCCCGATCATCGCCCGGATCTCGGCGGTTTTGTGGGCGTTGCGGGTGGCGATGATCAGACGTGGCGGCGCTTGCATGGCCATTCGCTAAACCGAATGAGGCGGCCTGACGAAAAAAATTTGAATAATCCAGCGTTTGGCGGCACTTAATAGGAACATGAAAGCAATCACTTGGCTCGCTGCCGTCACCTGCGGCGCCGCCCTCACCGCCACCGCCTTCGCTTCCACCCCTGAAGGCTGGACCACTGATCTCGACAAGGCCTTTGAAAAGGCCAAGGCCGAAAAGAAATCCGTGCTCGTCGAGTTCACCGGTTCCGATTGGTGCCCGCCGTGCATCGCGATGCGCAAGAACGTGTTTTCCACCAAGGAGTTCGTCACTGCGGCTTCGAAAAAATACATTCTCGTCGAATTGGATTTCCCGAAAGGCGACCCGGCGGTGGCGGAGAAAAACCAGCCGTTTGCTGAGAAATACAAAATCGAAGGCTTCCCAACGGTGATCCTGTTCACGCCGGAAGGGAAGGAATTCACCCGTTTTTTCGCCTCCGAATTTCCTAAAACTGCAGACTTCCTCGGCCATCTCGACAAAGCGCTTGAGAAAAAGAATCTCGATTGATTTTCAAGTCTCCACACCATCACCCCGCCCGGCTCGTGCCGCGGCGGGGATTTTTTGAATCCCACACACCTCATGAAGACACTGCTCAAATCCCTCGCCATCGTGATCACCTCCTCCTCCCTCGCCCTTGCGGCAGGCAAAGGTTGGGAGACCAATTGGGAGGCCGCCAAGGCAAGATCCAAGGCCGAGAACAAGCCGATTCTCATCAACCTTACCGGCTCCGACTGGTGCGGTTGGTGCATCAAGCTTGAGAAGGAAGTCTTCTCCAGCAGGGAGTTCCAAGAATTCGCCGCCGCGAACTTGGTGCTTTTCGAAGCGGATTTTCCGAAGAAAAAGACGGTTCCCGCGGAATTGAAGGCGCAGAACGAGATTCTCGAAAAAAAATACCTCGCCGGTGGCTACCCCACCGTTTACCTGCTCGATACCGAGGGTAAAAAACTCTCCAACGACATCGGCGAACTTAAAGGCGGCACCCCTGAATACATCAGGACCATCACCGAGTTGATCCCAAAAAATAAGAATTAAACGCCCATCCATCATTTCCACCACCCCGCCCGGCTCGTGCTGCGGCGGGGTTTTTCTTTTCATTGTCAGCGTGATCGATCACGTTCCGCGCCCTTTCCCGATCATGTCTGACGCCCGCAAACCATTCCCCTTCCGCGAGTTCGAGCCCCAATGGCAACAACGCTGGGAGTCCGAAAAAACCTTCCGCACCCCCGGCCCGGGCGATGCGGACTTCGATCCCACCAAGCCGAAATTCTACGTGCTCGACATGTTCCCCTACCCGAGCGGCGCGGGTCTCCACGTCGGCCACCCGGAAGGCTACACCGCCACCGACATCGTCGGCCGCTACAAACGCATGACCGGCCACAACGTGCTCCACCCGATGGGCTACGATTCGTTCGGCCTACCCGCCGAACAATACGCCATCAAAACCGGCCAACACCCGGCGATCACCACCGCCGCCAATATCAAAACCTTCCGCCGCCAGCTGAAATCGCTCGGTTTCGCCTACGACTGGGACCGGGAAATCGCCACCACCGATCCCGAATACGTGCGCTGGACGCAGTGGATTTTCCTGCAAATCTATAACTCGTATTTCTGCGAGGAAACAAACAAAGCCCAGCCTGTTAGCAAACTCGAGGCCAAGGGCTGGAACCGCGATCAAATCGACGAGGTCCGCCTCGCCTTCGTCGCCGACACGCCCGTCTGGTGGTCGCCCGACCTCGGCACGGTGCTCGCCAACGAGGAAGTCGAAGAATGGAAATCCAAAGGCCACACCGTCGAGCGCCGCCCGCTGCGCCAGTGGATGCTGCGGATCACGAAATACTCGCAGCGCCTGATCGACGAACTCGACACCCTCGACTGGCCGGAAGGCATCAAGCTGCTCCAGAAAAACTGGATCGGCCGCAGCGAGGGCGCGGACGTCATCTTCGACGTGGCGGCGGTTTCCAACCGCCAAGCCCAAATCACCGTCTTTACCACCCGACCCGACACCCTCTTCGGTGCGACCTACATGGTCATTGCCCCCGAGCATCCGCTGGTCCCGGAAATCACCACCGCCGATCAAAAGGCCGCCGTCGAAGCCTATCAAAAAGCCTGTTCCTCCAAGTCCGACATGGACCGCGGCGACCTCAACAAGGACAAATCCGGCGTCTTCACCGGGGCCTTCGCGATCAATCCGGTCAACGGCGAGCAACTCCCCATCTGGATCGCCGACTACGTGATGATGGGCTACGGCACCGGCGCGATCATGGCCGTGCCCGCGCATGATGAGCGGGACTGGGAATTTGCGAAACGTTTCGACCTGCCGATCCGGCAAGTCGTTTCAAGGAGCGTGGGCGTCTCGCCCACGAGTTCAATGGCTTCAAAACTCGTGGGCGAGACGCCCACGCTCCTTGAGCCTTTCACCGAAACCGGCACCGCCGTGAATTCCGGCTTCCTCGACGGCCTTCCCACCGCCGAGGCGAAAGCCAAAATGATCGACTGGCTAGAGGAAAAATCTATCGGCCAGCGCCGTATCCAATTCAAGCTCCGCGACTGGCTGTTCTCCCGCCAGCGCTACTGGGGCGAGCCGTTCCCGATCGTTTGGAAAGACGGCCATCATTCCGCGATCCCCGAGTCCGAACTTCCGCTGCTCGCGCCGCCGCTGGACGATTACAAACCCAGCGGCACTCCCGAGCCGATTCTCACCAAAGCCACCGAGTGGGTCCAGCTCCCCGACGGCACCCTCCGCGAAACCAACACCATGCCGCAATGGGCCGGCTCGTGCTGGTATTACCTCCGCTACTGCGACCCGAAAAACACCGGGCGCTTCATTTCCCGCGATGCGGAAAACTACTGGACCAGCGACAAGCCGGGCATGGTCGATCTCTACGTCGGCGGCACTGAGCACGCTGTCCTCCATCTGCTATACGCCCGCTTCTGGCACAAGGTCTTGTTCGACCTCGGTCACGTTAGAACCCCGGAGCCATTCCAGAAACTCGTCAACCAAGGACTGATCCTCGGCGAAGACGGCCAGAAAATGTCCAAGTCGCGCGGCAACGTGGTCAACCCCGACGACGTCGTTTCCGAATATGGAGCCGACGCGCTGCGCCTCTATGAAATGTTCATGGGCCCGCTCGAACAAGTGAAGCCGTGGCAGATGAAGGGCGTCGAAGGCGTTTCCCGCTTCCTCGCCCGCGTCTGGCGCGTCGCTTTCGAGGAGCAGGACGGCCAATGGAACCTCTCCACGAAAATCCAGGACGTCCCCTGCACCGACAAAACGCTCCTCCGCGTCGTCCACGAAACGATCAAAAAAGTCGGCGAGGACATCGAGAAACTCAGTTTCAACACCGCGATCTCGCAGATGATGATTTGCACCAACGCCTTCACCCAAGCCGAGGCCGTGCCCCTGCAAGAGTTCACCCAGCTCCTCGCCGTCCTCAATCCCTTCGCCCCGCATCTCACGGAGGAAATCCACGCCCGCATGGCGGCGATCACCGGTCGCCGCGCGTCTCTTCTATCCGAATCTTCCTGGCCAACCTACGATCCAGAAGCGCTCATCCGCAACGAAATCGAGCTCGTCGTCCAGGTGAACGGCAAGCTCCGCGACCGTTTCATGATCTCCAAGGACGCCGACGAGGAAGCCGCAAAAGCCGCCGCCTTCGCCAGCACCAAAGTCGCCGAACACCTCGAAGGCAAAACCGTCCGCAAGATCATCTTCATCCCCGGCAAGATCTTCAACATCGTCGCGAACTAACGAACGGACCGCGGAATTCATTCCGTCCGCGAAGCGTCTCTGGGGTCGGTGCCCGCAGTGGAACATTTTACTTTGTTAGTCCGCCTGCGGGTTGCGTGATGCGGGCCGACCCTGCCGCGAGGGCGCGACATGGAACATGCGAGGGCGCGTGTGCACCCCTCCGCGCAGCGGGAGGCAAAAGGGTGCGGGCGGCACCGCTGGGGGGGGGCGGAAAGGGCCGGGCCCGGTTTCGGGTAGATCATTTCTCATTATTTCCATTGCTCCGAACTCGCACCGCCCTGTATAGGCCGTGAATTAGCAGCCACTGCCTCGTCGGAACGAGACCGGCGAGCTTGCCACACGATTCACTCAAGCAGAAAGATTTACCATGGCCGTCACACCAAGCAAAGATTACAAGCGCCGGGAGCGCGAGCAGAGGAAGTTGGACAAACGCATGGCTCGCGATGCCGCGAAAGAGCAGGAGCTCGCCGCCCAGCAAGCCGCCGCCCACGCCGCCGCCGAAGAGGCTTTTCATTCAAGCGAAGAAGGTATCCAGGCCAAGCAGGAGGCGGAATTCGAGGCAGAACTCGAGGCAGAGCGCCGGTCGCAAATGGTGGCGTGACCGCCAGAATTTTCCCTGACGGGGAAATGAAGCTGTGATTGAAAGGCCTGCGGAGCGACATTGGGGAATGCCAACTTACGTGTACGAGACCATTCCGCAAATTGCCGGGGAAGCTCCCGTCCGTTTCGAGTTCAAACAAGGGATGAATGCCCCCAAGCTCACTGAGCAGCCAAGCACCGGCAAACCGGTGCGACGACTGGTCTCGGGCGGTTTCACTTTGTTGCGGAAAGACCTGCCGTCAGCGGGATCGGTGACCGACCCATCGTGGCACCAAAAGGATTGAGAGCGTCAATGAGGTCATTGCTCACGAATTAACATCGCTTCGAGGGTTCCGATGCTTTTCACCGGGCCCGGATGCCCCATTGCCAGTTTGGTGGCACCCGCTCAGGTCCCGCAAAACGTCTTGTAGCCGGCACTGCCGGTGGGATCGGGCGAGCGGTATTCCGGCACATCGCGGGCGTGGTGGTAGGGTGTTGCTAGAATTTCCAGAAGCCGTTCCATCGGACCCAGGTCGTCTAACTTGGCGGCGGCGAGCGCGGCTTCGACGAGGTTGTTGCGCGGGATGAAAGCGGGATTGTGGGCGTTGCGGAGTCCGGCGGATTCCTCGGGCGAGCGCGGTTGGCGGGCAAGGCGGGCCTGCCAGGTTTCCTGCCACAGGCGGAAAGTTTCGTCGGCCGCGGGCTGGGCGAGCGCGGCGAAGGTGTTGGTGAAATCCGCCTTGGCGCGGTGCATCCATTCGAGCAGGGAATGGACGAGCGCGGTGTCCCCCGCCTCCTCGTTGAAGAGGCCGAGCTTGCGTCTCATTTCGGCGAGCCAACAGGCCTGATAGCAAACGGTGAAATTCTCGATGGCCGCGGTCGCCAGTTCGATCGCCCGCGTTTCCTCCGGGTGGATCAGCGGCAGCAGGGCTTCTGCCAGACGGGCGAGATTCCACTGCGCGATGCTCGGCTGGTTGCCGTAGGCGTAACGGCCGCCGCGGTCGATCGAGCTGAAAACGGTGGCCGGATCGTAGGCGTCCATGAAGGCGCAGGGGCCGTAGTCGATGGTTTCGCCGGAGAGCGCGACGTTGTCGGTGTTCATGACCCCATGGATGAAACCGACGCCCATCCACCGCGCGATCAACGCCGCCTGCCGCTCGATCACCGCTTCTAGCAAGGCGAGCGCGGGGTTTTCCGCAGCGGCGAGCTCGGGGAAATGGCGTCCAAGCGTGTAGGCGACAAGCGCCTCCACGTCCGCCCTTTCGCCTGCGGCGGCCGCCCACTCGAACGTTCCGACGCGGATGTGACTGGCAGCCACCCGCGTCAGCACCGCGCCGGGCAGCGGTCCGTCCTGGCGCATGACGTCCTCACCGGTCGCCGCCACGGCGAGGCTGCGGGTCGTCGGGATGCCGAGCGCGTGCATGGCCTCGCTGATGATGTATTCGCGCAGCATCGGTCCGAGCGCGGCCCGGCCATCGCCACCACGGGAAAACGGCGTGCGGCCGGAACCTTTGAGCTGGATGTCGAAGCGCTCGCCCCGCGGCGTGATCTGCTCGCCTAGCAGGATCGCCCGCCCGTCGCCAAGCGTGGTGAACCCGCCGTATTGGTGGCCGGCATACGCCTGGGCCAGCGGCGACGCGCCCGGGGGCAGCGCGTTGCCGGCGAAAATGGCCTCATTTAGCGAATCAGCGGACAAGCCGAGCGATTCCGCTAACGGACGATTCAGCACCACCAGCCGCGGCGCGCGCACCGGCACCGGTGAGATGGCGATATGAAAGACCTTGGGCAGCGAGCCATAGGAATTCTCAAGCCGCCAACCGGCATCGGTGGCAGCGGACGCTGGAACAGCTGGCGGATGGGATTCGGACATGCCCGAACTTCCCCGATTTTCACGATCCGTCGAGGCGGGGATTGGAGAGAATTTCCCAAACCTCCAAATCCCTCTAAGGAGCTGCATCCCGGCCTCACGCTCACCGGCATTTTACAACGTGCTCGAAAAGCTCCGCAGCGGCGAGCCGCTCACCGCCAAGGAAAAGCAAATCCACGACCAAGGCCTCGTCACCGTCCTCCGCCAGATCCACGACGAGCTGAATGAAGCCGTGTTGGAAGCGTATGGCTGGGAGGACTGTAGTGGCGATCACCGATCGCCGCTACGCTGCCCGACCCAGTCGCCATCCTCCGCAAACTCATCGGCAATCACGACAAGAGTGTCGTGGCTCCTTATTGACCTCTCGTCCCCTTAGTCAGCTTCCTTCACCAGCCGGATGCCGTTGTTCTCAATCATGATCTCACCCTTCTTGAAGAGCGCGCCGGTGGCTTGCTTGAAGGTGCGCTTGCTCACTCCTAACTCGTCGTTGATCTCCGCGACGGGGCTGTGGTCGCCGATGGACCAGAAACCGCCGCGGGCTGCGAGTTCGGCGAGGATTTGGCCTTCCAGGTCATCGACTTTCGCGCGGCCGGCGGCGTGCAGGCTGATGTTGATTTTCCCGTCCGGGCGGAGGGCGGTGATGTAGCCTTTGAGGGCTTCGCCGGGTTGGAGCGGCTGGAAAACTTCGTTGGCGAAGATCAGGCCGCTGTGGGTGCCGTTGATGATCGCCTTGTAGCCGAGGTCGGTTTTCCCGAAAATGATCAGATCGACTTCCTGCTCGAGCCGGAAGTCGGGCGGCGTCAGGTCCATATGCCGCGCGATCCGGCTGGAGGCGATGATGCGGCCGGTCTGCTCGTCGAGGTGGACGTGGACGATGTAGTTTTTCCCGACGTCCATGCGGATTTTCTGCTCACGGAATGGGACGAGCAAATCCTTCGGCAGGCCCCAGTCGAGGAACGCGCCGACGCCGGTGACCGCCACGCATTTCAATCGACCGAACTGGCCGGGCATCACCTTGGGCGATGCGAGCGTGGCGACCGGGCGGTCCTCGGAATCGTTGTAAAGGAAGACATCGAGGGATTCGCCGATGCTGCAACCACGGGGAATTTCGCGGTGAGGCAGCAGGATTTCCCCCAGCTCGCCGCCGTCGAGAAAGAGCCCGAAGCTTTTCTCGTGGAGGATTTGGAGGGACGCGCGCTCGCCGATGGTTGCCATGGCGGGACGATGCACTCGCGGAGATGGCGCGTCGATGGCAGATTCGCCGCTTGTCTCTGGTTTCCCGCCTTGCGAGTCTCCGGCCATGGAAAGTCATGAGTGGTTCGAAAATACCGACGACGGGAAAGTCTTCTACCGGGCGAATTACCTCGGCACGCGGTGGACGATCATGACGACGCGGGAAAAGCGCAACCCGACGTGGACCGACCTGAAACCGCCGTCGGAAGCGGTGTGGCGCGAGCTGCGCGACGTGGT